>NZ_JBHWZH010000060.1:0-32536 GCF_042728285.1 Streptomyces sp. NPDC060194
TCGTAGGAGTTGCGGTCCAGGGGTCCAGGGACTTGGAGCGGAGCCGGTCGGTGCCGGCCTGGGAGAGGGCGGGGCCCTGGGAGAGGGTGGCGGTGGCCATCGCGAGGATCTGCATGCGGGCCCGGTCGGCGGCCCGGGTGCCGGCCGGCAGCTTGAAGGCGGGCGCGGCGGCGGTGTGTGCGTCACACCGGGCGCTCGGGGTGTGACGGCTTCACGTCCGCACGCGGGGTGCGGGAAGTCTGGTGGCGGCCCGGCACGCGAGGACCGCGGGCCCTCAGGCCCGCGGTCCCACAGGCGCGCGGCCTGCGACGCGGCGCGCGGCCCCGGATGCCGGGGGCGCGACCAGGCGCGTGTGCACGCGGCGACTAGAAGTAGTGCTTGCGGCCACCGACGGCGCGGCCCATGGCGCCGAGGATCCACAGCAGGGCGCCGACGGCGATCAGGATGCCGCCGATCGTGGTGAGGATTCCGATACCGGCGACGACGCCGATGATCAGCAGGATCAGGCCCAGGATGATCATTGTGTACCCCTATCTCGCGCCGAGACCGTCCGACCGTTCGCCGGACCCGTGATCCCGTTTGCTCGAAGCCGCGTGTGCCCACCCGTCGTCGTCACACACCTGATTCACACAGCCGTTCTTAAAGATTATGTAAGGGCGGGCGTTTTCGCAGATCGGGACGGGTGAACGCTTGCCGTCCGCGCGCGCCGTCCCCCATGATCGGCGCATGTCAGCAGAGGGTGGGGTGCTGCCGCGGCGGGTCCGGGTCGGTTACGGGCTCGGATCGCTGTGCACGGGGACGTTCGCGACGGTGCCGGGGCTGATCCTCCTGTACTACCTGACCGACGTGATGGCGGTGTCGCCGGCGGTGGCGGGCGCGGCGGTGTTCCTGCCGAAGGCGTGGGACGTGCTGGTCAACCCGGTGGTCGGCGCGCTCTCCGACCGCAGCCGGCTGCGCGGCGGCCCCCGCCGGCCGTTCCTGCTGATCGGGGCCTGCACCCTGCCGCCGCTGTTCGCGCTGATCTTCGCCGCACCCCCGCTGCGCGGCGCGGCGGCCGCCGCGTACGTCGCCGTGCTCTTCCTGCTCGCGGCGACCGCGTACGCCGTCTTCCAGGTGCCGTACGTGACGATGCCGGCCGAGATGACCGAGGACGCGGCCGAGCGCGGCCGGGTCCTCGGCTGGCGGGTCGGCTTCCTCGGCGTCGCGATCCTGCTCTCCGGCGCGCTCGCCCCGGCGATCGCGCACGCGGACGGCGACAGCCCGGCGAGCTACCGCACGATGGGCGCCGCCGTCGCCGTCCTGCTGGCCGTCGGCATGTTCGGCGCCTGGTTCACCACCCGGTGGGCCCCCGCGGTCGCCCGCAGCACCGCCGAGCCCTCCCTGCGCGCCCAGCTCGCCGCCGCGCGCGACCACCGGCCGTTCCTGCACCTGGTCGGGATGTGGACGCTCCAGGCGCTCGCCGTCGGCGTGATGCTCGCCGGGGTGCAGTACTTCGCGACGTACACCCTCGGCTCCCCCACCGCCGTCACCCCGCTGTTCGCCTGCCTGATCGGGCCGCTGGTGCTCGTCATGCCGCTGTGGAACCGGCTGGCGCGGCGGCTCGGGACGAAGGGGGCGCAGTGGTGCGCGTCGCTGCTGTTCACCGCGGGCGCGCTGCTGCTGGCGCTCACCCCGGCGGTCGGCGCGGGGGTCGCCTACCCGGCGGTCGCGGTGATCGGCGTCGCCTACGCCGGGCTGCAGCTGCTGCCGCTGGCCATGCTCGCCGACACCCTCGCCGCGGACATCGTGCGCACCGGCCGCCGTCGGGCGGCCACGTTCACCGGACTGTGGACGGCCGCCGAGACGCTCGCGTTCGCGCTCGGCGCGGGGGTGTTCGCCGCGGTCCTCGCGGTGACCGGCTTCCGCGCCTCCGACGCCGGCGACCGGGTCGTCCAGCCCGACTCCGCGCTCACCGGCATCACCGCCGGCATGAGCCTGCTCCCCGCCCTCCTCGCCGCCGCGAGCCTCGCGCTCCTGCACCGCTACCGCCTCCAGGAAGAGACCGACCGTGCCCGCTGAACCCCTCCGCCCCGGCCGGCCCGCCGCCGACGTCCTCGGCGAGCTGCACACCCTGCGCGAGGCCGACGCGCCCACCCGCGGGGGCCGCACCTTCGCCTACGTCTACGACGCCGGGCTCGACGGCCTCGACGAGCTGGCCGCGGCGGCCTACAGCGCGTTCGCGACGGTCAACGGGCTCGACCCGACGGTCTTCCCGAGCGTCGCCCGGCTGGAGAACGACCTGGTGGGCGCGGCGCTCGCCCTGCTCGGCGGCCCGGCGGGCGCGCAGGGCACCTTCACCAGCGGCGGGACGGAGAGCATCATGCTCGCCGTCAAGGCGGCCCGCGACCACGCGCGCGCCGAGCGGGGCGTCACCGCGCCGCAGCTCGTCCTGCCGTCGACGGCGCACGCGGCGTTCCACAAGGCCGCGCACTACCTGGGCGTCGAGCCCGTCGTCGTCCCCGTCGACCCGGTCACCTTCCGCGCCGACGCGGACGCCGTGGCCGCCGCGCTGACCGACCGCACCGCGCTCGTCGTCGCCTCCGCGCCGTCCTACGCGCACGGGGTGATCGACCCCGTCGCGGAGATCGCCGCGGCGGCGGCCGCGCGGGGGGTCCTGTGCCACGTGGACGCGTGTATCGGGGGGTGGCTGCTGCCCCATCTGCGGCGCGCGGGGCGCGACGTGCCGGCGTTCGACCTCTCCGTGCCCGGGGTCACCTCGCTCTCCGTCGACCTGCACAAGTACGCGTACGCCGACAAGGGGGCGTCGCTCGTCCTGTACCGGTCCGCGGCGCTGCGCCGCCACCAGTACTTCGCCCACGCCGGGTGGCCCGGCTACCCCGTCGTCAACCCGACCGTCCAGGGGACCAAGTCCGGCGGGCTCCTCGCGCAGGCGTGGGCGGTGCTCCAGCACGTCGGTGACGCCGGGTACACCGCGCTCGCCGGACGGGTCGCCGAGGCGTCCGACCGGCTGCTCGACGGGCTGCGGGTGCTCGACGGGGTGCGGGTGCTCGGCGACCCGGCGGCGGGGCTCGTCGCCTTCACCGTCCACGGTGGGGGTCCGGGCGACGGTCCGGCGGTCGCTGCCGAGGGCCCGGCGGTTTTGGGCGAAGGCCCGGCGGTACTCGGTGAAGGCCCGACAGTCCTCGGTGGGGGTCCGGCGGTCCTCGGTGAGGGTCCGGAGGGACCGAAGGGACCGGCGGGCGGGTCTTCCGCCGACCTCAGCCTGCTCCTCCACCTCGCCGACGAGATGCGGGCCCGCGGCTGGTACCTCCAGCCGCAGCTCTCCTTCGACGGGCTGCCCCCGAACCTCCACCTGACCCTGACCCCGGCGACGGTCGCCCAGGTCCCCGCGCTGCTCGCGGACCTCGCGGACGCGCTGGAGACCGCCCGCACACTGCCCCCGCTCGCGGTCGATCCCGAGCTCGCCGCGTTCGCCGCGGCGCTCGACCCGGACGCGCTCACCCCGGACGAGGTCGCCGGCGTCCTGGCCTTCGCCGGCCTGGACGGTTCCGGCGGCGGCCTCCCGGAGCGCATGGGACCGGTCCTGGTCCTGCTGGACGCGCTCCCCGGCGCGCTGAAGGAGCGGCTTCTCGCGGAGTTCGTGGGGGCGGTGTTCCAGGCGGACACCGGGAGCTGAGACCCGCCTCGGGGGCCCGGGGAGGTCGGGGCGGACCCTCGACCCGCGGAGGTACGCCCCTGTCGGCGCGAACGCGCAGGTCGGACCGCCCCCGCCGCCCCGGGAATACCCTCGCCCACCCCACCGTTGGTGCGGATAGTTGAATCGTCAACAAAACGCGGAGGGTGAGCACCATGCAGTTCGGGATCTTCACGGTCGGGGACGTCACCACGGACCCGACGACGGGCCGCACCCCGTCGGAGGCCGAGCGGATCAAGGCGATGCTGACCATCGCCCAGAAGGCGGAGGAGGTCGGCCTCGACGTCTTCGCGACCGGCGAGCACCACAACCCGCCGTTCGTTCCGTCGAGCCCGACCACGATGCTCGGCTACCTCGCCGCCCGCACGGACCGGCTGATCCTCTCCACGTCGACCACGCTGATCACGACGAACGACCCCGTCAAGATCGCCGAGGACTACGCGATGCTCCAGCACCTCGCGGACGGCCGCGTCGACCTCATGATGGGCCGCGGGAACACCGGCCCGGTGTACCCGTGGTTCGGCAAGGACATCCGCGACGGCATCGACCTCGCGGTGGAGAACTACGCGCTGCTGCGCCGGCTGTGGGACGAGGACGTCGTCACCTGGCAGGGCAAGCACCGCACCCCGCTGCAGTCGTTCACCTCCACCCCGCGCCCGCTGGACGGCGTCGCGCCGTTCGTCTGGCACGGCTCGATCCGCTCCCCGGAGATCGCCGAGCAGGCCGCGTTCTACGGTGACGGGTTCTTCCACAACAACATCTTCTGGCCCGCGTCCCACACCAGGCAGATGGTGAGGCTCTACCGGCAGCGGTACGCGCACTACGGCCACGGCACCCCCGAGCAGGCGATCGTCGGCCTCGGCGGCCAGGTGTTCATGCGGGCCAACTCCCAGGACGCCGTACGGGAGTTCCGGCCGTACTTCGACAACGCGCCCGTCTACGGCCACGGTCCGTCGCTGGAGGAGTTCACCGAGCAGACCCCGCTGACCGTCGGCTCCCCGCAGCAGGTCATCGAGCGCACCCTGGCCTTCCGCGACCACGTCGGGGACTACCAGCGGCAGTTGTTCCTCATGGACCACGCCGGGCTGCCGCTGAAGACGGTCCTGGAGCAGCTGGACATCCTCGGCGAGCAGGTCGTCCCCGTCCTGCGCGAGGAGTTCGCCAAGCTCCGACCCGCCGGCGTCCCCGACGCCCCCACCCACGCGGCCCGCGTCGCCGCGAAGGAGTCCACCCCGAAGGAGGTGCGGACGGTATGAAGCTCGTCGTCGTCTCGGCGGGGCTGAGCACCCCGTCGTCCACCCGGCTCCTCGCCGACCGGCTCACGGCCGCGGCCGTGGGCCGGGCCGGCCCGGCCGCCGAGGTCGAGGTCATCGAGCTGCGCGACCTCGCCACCGCGATCGCACAGCACCTGACCAGCGGTTTCCCGCCGCCCCGGCTGGCCGCCGCGCTCGACGCGGTGGCTGCGGCGGACGGCCTGATCGCCGTCACCCCGGTGTTCGCCGGGTCCTACAGCGGGCTGTTCAAGTCGTTCTTCGACGTGCTCGACAAGGACGCCCTGACCGGCACGCCGGTGCTCCTCGGCGCGACCGGCGGCACCGCGCGGCACTCGCTCGTCACCGAGCACGCGCTGCGGCCGCTGTTCGCCTTCCTGCGGGCGGTCGTCGTCCCCACGGCGGTCTACGCGGCGACGGAGGACTGGGGCGACGACGGCCTCGCCCGCCGGATCACCCGTGCGGGCGCCGAACTGGCCGGTCTGGTGGGGCCGTTCGAGCCCGCCACCGCGGTCGACACCACCCCCGACACCGACACCGCCGCCGCCATCGCGCCCCGCTCCCTCACCGGTGCGAACACCTCGGTCGACCCGGCCGACGGCTTCGAGATCGTGCCGTTCGCCGAGCGGCTGGCGGCGTTGAAGGGCTGACGCGTCCGGCCTCGCCTCTTGCCGCACCTATCGAAATTCGATAGATTCACATCGAGGATCGATAGCTGCGGCAGGAGAAGGCCATGAACAGATCAACCGTGCTCGCCCTGCGGGCCGTGCTCGTCGCACTGCTCGCGGGTTCGCTGTTCGTGCAGACGGTGATGGTGCCGCTGCTCGCCGCGGACCTGCGCGGGCTGAACGCGGACCACGACCACCTCCGCACGCCGCTGCTGGTCGTGCCCGTGCTCTTCCTGCTCGCCGTCGAGGTGGTGCTGGTCTGCGTCTGGCGGCTGGTGACGATGGTGCGGCGCGGGACGGTGTTCTCCCCCGCGGCGTTCCGCTACGTCGACACCGTCATCGGCGCGGTCGCGGCCGCGGCGCTCCCCGTCTTCGCGCTCGGCGTCGCCCTCGCGCCGGGCGAGGCCGTCGCGCCCGGAGTCGTCCTGCTGATCGGCGGGGTCGGGGTGGCCGTGCTCGGGGTCGCCCTCATCGTCCTCGTCCTGCGCGCCCTGCTCGCGCAGGCGGTCGCCCGCGACACCGAAGCGGCGCGCATGCAGGCCGAGTTGGACGAGGTCATCTGATGCCGATCACCGTCGACATCGACGTCATGCTCGCCCGCCGCAAGATGTCCGTCGGCGAGCTCTCCGAACGCGTCGGCATCACCCCCGCGAACCTCGCCGTCCTCAAGAACGGCCGCGCCAAAGCGGTCCGCTTCGCCACGCTCTCCGCGCTCTGCGAAGCCCTCGACTGCCAACCGGGGGACCTGCTCCGCTGGGAGCCGGACGCAACACCCCCGGACGCACCGGTCGAGCCCGCGGGGCGCGCGGCCGAGAGGTGATCCGCGCCGGATCCGTGCCCTGCGGAGGGCGAGGCGTCGGGCCGCGGACGGCACAGCCGGCACGGCACCCCCGCCGCGGGACACGGCGCCTCGGGGCTCCGCCGCGGGAGGCATCCCGCGGCGGGCGCACACGTCGCTGGCGCTCGGCACTGTGGTCCGCGCCCACCCTTCCCCGAGCTCTCGGCTTCGCTCGAGCAGGGGAGACCCCACTCGCCCTGCGGCACGTCGGCCCACAGCGGGGTGCTGCCCACACCGCGCCGAGCCACCTGCGCGCGAGCGGCACAACAGTCAGCCCGGCCGGCGCTCGAGGCCGCCGGGCGGAGCCCGGTACCCGCGGCGGAGCCGCGAAACGCCGCCGCGGGGGCGCGTCGCCGCCTCAGCTCGTGAGCACCACGAGCTGTCGGGTCGCGCGGGTCATGGCCACGTAGCGGTCGACCGCGCCCGCGACGCCCGTGCCGAAGGCGGCGGGGTCGACGAGGACGACGAGGTCGAACTCGAGGCCCTTGGCGAGCGCGGGGGTGAGGAAGCGCACCCGGTCGCCCGCCTCGAAGGCGGGTGCGCCGATGACGCAGGCGACGCCGTCGTCGTGCGCGGCCAGCCACGCGTCGACGACCGACCGGAGCGAGGCCGCGGGACCGTACGCGACCGGCACTCCCCCGTCCCGGATGGACGACGGGACGTTCGCGTCGGGGAGCGCCGCGCGGATGACGGGCTCGGCCGCGGCCATGATCTCCGCGGGGGTGCGGTAGTTGACCGTGAGGGTGGCCACCTCGACCCGGCCGAGACCGGCCCGCGCGAGGCGCTCGGGCCAGGACTCGGTGAAGCCGTTCCGGGCCTGCGCGCGGTCGCCGACGATCGTGAAGCTGCGCGACGGACAGCGCTGGAGCAGCATCTGCCACTCCGCGTCGGTGAGTTCCTGCGCCTCGTCCACGACGATGTGGGCGAACGGACCGGCCAGCGCGTCGAGTCGACCGGGCGGGAGTACCGACTCGTCGACCAGCGAGTCCCGCAGGTCCTGCCCGTGCAGCATCGTCACCGCGCCCTCCCCGTCCGCGTCCGCGGCGATGACGTGGTCGATGACATCGGCCATCCGGGCGCGCTCGGCGTCGAGCGCGGCCTCCGCCCGGCGGCGGCGCAGGGACGCGCGGGGGTCGCCGAGCCGCTGCCGGGCCGCGTCGAGGAGCGGCAGGTCGGAGACGGTCCAGGCCTGCCCGTCCGTGCGCCGCAGGGTGCGGATCTCGTCCGGCGTGAGGTGCGGGGCGCACAGCCGCAGGTAGGCGGGGACGGTCCACAGGTCGCCGACGAGGTCGGTGGCCTCGATCAGGGGCCAGGCGCGGTGCAGCGCCCCGGTCAGCTCCTCGTCCTGGGCGAGCGCCCGCCGGAACTGCTGCTCGGACGGGCGCCCCGCGTCGTCCGACTCGTCAAGTCTGTCCAGCAGCAGCGCGACCAGCTCGTCCCACACGAGGTCGCGCGCCTCGTTGTGCGGGGTGCCGGGGTCGGGCGCGCCGAAGGCGTCCGCCCAGTCGGCCGGGGTCAGCGGGAGGTCGGCCCAGGGGGTGGAGACGGTCATCCCCGTGCCGGGCGGCTCCTCGTAGAACGCGACGGCCTTCTCGATGCCGCGCACCAGCTCCGCGGACGCCTTCAGCCGCGCCGCCTCCGGGTCGGGCTCGACGCCCGCGTCCGCGCCCTCGGGTACGAGGTCCCGCAGCGTGCACGTGCGTACCCCGTCCTCGCCGAGGCTCGGCAGCACGTCGTCGACGTAACTCAGGTACGGCTGGTGCGGGCCGACGACGAGGACCCCGCCGCGCCGGTGGCCCAGGCGCGGGTCGGCGTGCAGCAGGTAGGCGGCGCGGTGCAGCGCGACGACGGTCTTGCCCGTGCCCGGGCCGCCGTCCACGACGAGCGCGCCGCCGGCGTCCGCGCGGATGACGGCGTCCTGGTCGGACTGGATGGTGGCGAGCACGTCGCGCATCCGGGAGGTGCGCTCCCCGCCGAGGCTCGCGATGAACGCGGAGGTGTCGTCGAGGGCGGCGTGCCCGTCGAGGCCGTCGGGGGTGAACACCTCGTCCCAGTAGTCGACGATCGACTCGCGCGCCCAGCGGTAGCGGCGGCGGCTCGCGAGGCCCATCGGGTGGGCGTGGGTGGCGGCGAAGAACGGCTCCGCGGCGGGGGTGCGCCAGTCGACGAGCAGTCGCCGGCCGGCGCTGTCGGTGAGGCCGAGCCGGCCGATGTAGACGGGCTCGGGGTCGTCCTCGCGCACGATGCGGCCGAGGCAGAGGTCGATCCCGAACCGGCGAAGGGTGCGCAGCCGGGCGGTCAGCCGGTGGATCTCCAGGTCGCGGTCGAGGACGTCCCGGCCGACGCCGCCGGGGGCGCGGCGCAGGGCGTCGAGGGCGGCGGTCAGCTCGGCGACCGTCTCCCGCAGGCTGCGCGCGACGGCGGCGAGGTGCCGTTCGTCCGCGGCGATCAGCCCGGGGTCGTCCTTCGCGGCGAGCCGGGCGGGCAGGGCGAAGGCGCGCACGGGGGTGGGGGCAGGGGTGACAGGCATGGGGTTCCGCTCCGATCCGCGAGGCCGGGCCCGGGTGCGGGTCCGGCTTCGGACGGAGAGTGTGCGGCACGAGGGGGGCCTTGCCGCAAGGCCCCCCATCGGCTATACGTTGTGAAGGGCGAGAGGTACGTGTCCTGTCCGTTCCGGCTCCGCCCCCGTTCGCGCGGCCGGCCGCCTCAGCCGATGACCTCGTTCACGACGCCCGAGCCCACCTGCCGGTCCTCGTGGAACACCACGAACGGCAGCCCGCGCTCCACGTCCGGCGCGGGCTCGTCCAGCGCGACCTCGGCCGTGAACGGCTCGTTCGGCTCCGCGGCGGACCCGTGCAGCAGCCGGACGTCCCCCGGCACCAGCACGGAACCGATCAGGAAGTCCCTGCCCCCGCCCGTGAACGCGTCCGGCCCGTCCAGGAGCACCTGGGCGGTGAACAGGGTGGGCGGGGCGCTGCTCTGGTCGATGTCCATGCTCGATCCGTGCCCCACGAGCGACGCGTCACACCAGGCCGGCCCCGCGCGGCCCCTACGCGCCGGCCTCGCCGGCGGCGTCCGGGGTGAACGCGACGTCCGCCGCGGGGTGGGGGGCGGGGGTGCGGCGCGAGGAGAGGGCGTCGATGGGGGTGACCTCGGGGGAGTTCGGCACGGCGTGGGCCGGTGCGGTGGGGGCGAGCGTGAAGACCTCGTCCAGGCCGAGCAGGTCCAGGTAGCGGCCCAGGTGCTCGGGGACGGCGGCGAGCACCAGGTCCGTGCCGGCGCTGCGGGCACGGCGGCGGAGTTCCAGCAGGAACGCGATGCCGCTGGAGTCGCACAGGTTCAGGCCGGACAGGTCGGCCGTCCACACCTCCCCGGGCCCCGCGTCGAGCTCCCCCACCGCGCGGTCCGCGCTGGGCACGGTGTCGAAGGCGAGCACGCCCGTCAGCTCGGCGCACGGGCCGCGGACCGACTCCCTGATGGCCACGTTCACGACGTTCACCACGTCCACTGCACTCCACTCCCGACTTCGTGTCGACGTTCCACCGGGTGGGACGCGCGCGGCGGTCACCGCGGTGGGGCGCCGCGGGCTCTGTGCCGAACCCGCACCTCGTCTTCTGCCACGGAACGGGCAATCGATGCACCTGTTCGTAGATCGGGTGCGATTTCCCTGCGCGGGCGGCGTGGCCAGGGCGCGTCAGCTCTCGCGGAGGAGACCGGCGATCTCGGCCGTGCAGGCGGCCGGCAGCGGGCCGTACGTCCCCGCCGCCGCGTTCTGCTCGGCCTGCGCGACCGTGCGGATGCCGGGGATCGGGACGGTACGGGGACTGCGCGCGAGGATCCAGGAAAGCGCCCCTTGCGCGAGGGTGCGACCGCCGACGGTGAGGAGCTCGCGAACGCACGGCAGCCGAGGCCGACCGCGCCCGCATCGATGCCGCTGCGGCCGAGCATGTGTGCGTCACGTCCGAGCGTCAGGTGTTGGAGTGCACGCGAGGGCAACCCCTCGCGTGCACAGCGGTGTTGCGGGGTCAGGCGACGGGGGCCGGGTACGTGGGGTACTCGACGCCGGAGACGTGCTGGACGACGCGGATGACCTGGCACGAGTAGCCGAACTCGTTGTCGTACCAGAGGTAGAGGATCGCGTCGTCGCCCTCCACCTTCGTCGCGCCGGCGTCGATGATCGAGGCGTGGCGGGAGCCGATGAAGTCGCTGGAGACGGCGTCGGGCGCGCTGATGAAGTCGATCTGGCGGCGCAGGGGTGAGGTCAGGGAGACGTCGCGCAGGTGCTCGAGGACCTCCTCGCGGGTGGTCTCGCGGGCGAGCCGCAGGTTGAGGATCGCGATCGAGACGTTCGGGACCGGGACGCGGATCGAGCTGCCGGTGATCCGCGCCTTGAGGTCGGGCAGCGCCTTCGCGACGGCGGACGCGGCGCCGGTCTCCGTGATGACCATGTTGAGCGGCGCGGAGCGGCCGCGGCGGTCGGAGTCGTGGTAATTGTCGAGCAGGTTCTGGTCGTTGGTGAACGAGTGGACCGTCTCGACGTGGCCGCGCAGCACGCCGTACTCCTCCGCCATCGCCTTCAGCGGCGGGACGATCGCGTTCGTCGTGCACGAGGCGCAGGACAGGATCTGCTCGTCGGGCTTGACCGTGTCGTGGTTGACGCCGTGCACGATGTTCGGCACGTCGCCCTTGCCGGGCGCGGTCAGGACGACCTTCGCGATGCCGGGCCGCAGGTGCTTGGACAGGCCCTCGCGGTCGCGCCAGCGGCCGGTGTTGTCGATGAGGATGGCGTCCTTGACGCCGTACTGCGTGTAGTCGACGGTCGTCGGGTCGTCGGAGTAGATCACCGCGATCTCGTTGCCGTTGGCGATGATCCTGTTGTTCGCCTCGTCGACGGTGATCGTGCCCTGGAAGGGGCCGTGGATGGAGTCGCGGCGCAGCAGGGAGGCGCGCTTGACGATGTCCTGGCCGCCGGCCTTGCGGACGACGATCGCGCGCAGGCGCAGGCCGTTGCCGGAGCCGGCCTTCTCGATGAGGAGGCGGGCGACGAGGCGGCCGATGCGGCCGAAGCCGTACAGGACGACGTCGCGGGGCTCGCGGCGCTCGATCTTGTCCGCGCCGGTCGCGCCGGAGACGGCCTCGGCGGTGAACGCCTCGACCGAGAGGCCGCGGCCGTCCGCCGCGTAGGTCGCGGCGAGCATGCCGATGTCGATCTGGGACGGGCCCAGGTCGAGGGTGGTCAGGGCCTGGAGGAACGGCATCGTCTGGGTGACGGAGAGCTCCTCGCCGGCGATCTGGCGGGCGAACCTGTGGGTCTTCAGGATGCTCACGACGGACTTGTTGACCAGCGAGCGGCTGTGGAGGAGGACGGTGACGTCCCGCTCGCGGTGCAGGCGGCCGATGAGGGGGATCATCGACTCCGCGATCTCCTCGCGGGTCTTCCAGTCGGTGAACGAGTCGTCGTTGACATTCGTCGCAGTCACAGGATCGCTTCTCTTTCGAGCTAGGCAGCGCTCATATGCTAACCCGCTGGTAACACGACCCCCACGGCACCCCACCCGTGCGGCCTCGATCGCCGCCCGGGCCGGGATCTCCGCGGCCGGCTCCCGCCCCGCACACCTCAGCCGCGCCCCCCGCCCCGCAGCACCGCGTCGACCGTCCGCGCCAGCGCGTCCGTGTAGCGGACGATCCCCGGGGAGCGGACCGGGCAGGGGCGGGGGGTGGTGAGGGTGGGGGCCAGGCAGAAGTGGAGGGGGTCGTCGTCGCGGTGGAGGGGGACGGTGCCGGCGCCGCAGTCGGGGGTGGACTGCTCGTGAGGGGTGCAGGGGAGCCGCTGGACCCACTGGTAGCGCGCGTTCGCGGGGGCGACGCGCGCACCCGCGTCGGAGACGCGGTCGCCGGTGCGGCGGGCGAGGTCGGTGTAGAGCGCGTTGACGCGGCGGACCCGGTCGGGGGCGAAGACGTCGGGGCCCTGGAGGGCCCAGACGATGGTCGGGCGACGGATGCCGGCGGAGCGCGCGGCGGCCTCGATCTGCGCGGTGAGCGTGCGGATGTCGGAGGCGTAGCGCTCGTAGTAGCGCGCACCGCCGCCCTGCGGGATGCCGTTCATGCAGGGGGTGTAGCCCCAGGAGTTGCCCCAGAACTGCAGGACGACGACGGAGGGCTTGCGCGTCCGCACGAGCGCCGCGGCCTTGGCCTCCGGCGGGACGAGGGAGTCGCGCGCGGCCTCGGTGAGGTAGTCGCAGACGGTGGTGCCGGAGTACGGCGCGCTGTACACGGTGGCGCGCCCGTCGGCGGCGACGCGGTCGGCGAGGACGCGCTGGTTCTCCATGCCGATGGAGTCGCCGAGGTAGAGCACGCGGGCCTTCCCGCCGCGCCCGGCGGGACCGCGGGTGGGCTGCGCGGAAGCCGAGGCCGAAGCGGCCGCGGGCGCGGACGGGGTCGCCACGGGCCGGGGCTTCGGCGGGACCGTCACCCCCGCCGTCGGCCCCGCCGTCGCGCCCGCCTTATCCGCCGCCGTCGGCTTCGCGGAGGCGACCGCGACCGGCGACTCCTTCGCACCCGGCCGCAGCGGCTCGACCGCCGCGGACCGTACGGGCCGCGCCGCCGTGGTCGTCGCGGGCCGCTCCGGCGGGGCGGTCGCGGCCCCCGTCGGGTCCGAGCACGCCGTCAGCAGGGTCAGCGCGAGCGCGCCGAGCACCGTCCGTCGTCCGATCCGCACAGTTGTTCCCCCTTCGTGGTGGCGGGCACCACCCTGGCCCCGGGCGCACCGGCCGTCCACTCACCTGCCTGAGCGATCGCACCGCCCCGCAGGCCCCCCGACCCTCACCCCCGGACCGACTCCCCCGGCCCGCCCGCCCCGTCGTTCACACCGGTCGGTCCCCGCCGACCCGCGACGACAGCCTACGCACGGGGTGCGTGCGGAGGGAGGGCCGGGCGCGCTCCACCGGGGCATGGGCGGCAACTCCGGCCGGACGCGGCCGCGATGGCCACCCGGGACGGGTGTGCCCATAGGGTGACCCCATGTCTGCGACCCTGAGTTCCGCCAGGACGCGCGCCGCGCTGCGCACGTCGGCCCGTGTCTCGCTCGAATCGCTGCTGGTCCTCCTCTTCGTCGCGGTGTCGCTGTGGCTGCTCGGGAAGATGTGGTCGGTGGTGTGGCCGCTGATAGTCGGCCTGCTGCTCACCACGCTCACCTGGCCGGTGGCCCGGTTCCTGCGCCGGCACGGCTGGCGGCCCGCGCTCGCCGCCTCGGTGGTGACCGTGCTGTTCCTGCTGGTCGCGGCCGGGGTGGTGGCGCTGATCGCGGTGCCGGTGGCCTCCCAGTCCGGCGAGCTGACCGAGGGCGTGATCAGCGGCATCGAGAAGCTGCGCGACTGGGCGGCGGGGCCGCCGCTGAACATCGGCGACGACCAGATCACCAAGGCGCTCGACTCGGCCGTCGAGCGGCTCCAGGGAAGCATGGGCAGCGCGGTGAGCGCGGTCAGCACCGGCGTGGGCACCGTGGTCAACGGCATCGTCACCGCCGTCCTCGCGCTGTTCCTGATGTTCTTCTTCCTCAAGGACGGGCCGCGCTTCCTGCCGTGGCTGACCCGACAGCTCCCGGGCCGGCTCGCCGCGGACGTGCCCGAGGTCACCCAGCGCGCCTGGCTGACGCTGGGTTCGTTCGTCCGGTCGCAGGCGGCCGTCGGTCTGCTCGACGCGGTGTGCATCGGGATCGGCCTGTGGATCGTCGGGGTGCCACTGGTGCTGCCGCTCGCCGTGCTGACGTTCGTCTCGGCGTTCGTGCCGATCGTGGGCGCGCTGTTCGCGGGCTTCGTCGCCACGCTGATCGCCCTGGTGTCGAACGGTCTGACGGACGCGCTGATCGTGCTCGCGATCATCGTCGTCGTGCAGCAGCTGGAGGGGAACGTCTTCCAGCCGATCATCCAGAGCCGCGGACTCGGGCTGCACGAGGGCGTCATCCTGCTCGCCGTGACCCTCGGCGCGAGCCTCGCCGGCATCGTCGGCAGCCTGCTCGCGGTACCGGTTGCGGCGCTGATCGCGGTGGTGTGGAAGTACGTGCGGGAGCAGCTGAGCGATCCGGGGCCGGCGAGGGCGGCCGGTTCGACACAGGTGGATCCGGCGACGGGCGAACCGGTCGGGGGGCGCACGGGCACGGACGACACGAACGGTACCGACGGGGTGCGCGGTGCGGCGCCGGACGCTCCGGGCGCGGGCGACCGCTCAGTCGAGTGACGTCGCCCTGACGAGCCTGACGAGATCGGCCCGCGGGCGGCGGGCCAGTGCACGGGATCCGGCCGCCGTAGGGCGTCCCGCCCCGCACCCGTCGCCGCCGCACGCGGGCCCGTCGAGTCCGGTGAGCCGCACCCGGAGCTCGGCCGACGCGCGTACGCCGCCGGGTCCGTCGACCTCCTCGACGTCGATCCGCGGCGGCTCCCCGCAGCGGACGCACCTGGCCAGCCGGGGGTCGGCGCGCAGCGCGGCCTCGACCCGCAGCCGCACCCGGGACCCGTCACCACCGATCATGAATCAGACACTAGTGCGCGAACTATGACGCGGGCACGTGCCTTCTGAGCCAGAAACGGAGGGTGCCACTCCCGGGATTCTGGCCGAAACCCTACGGCCGGATGCGACCGGAGCAGCACCGCACCGACCGCGGGAGGTGGCCCCGTCGAACCGGCCTTGCATTGTCATGCGTTGAACTGCATACTTTTACGCATGTCCAAAGTGCTCACCTCCCTCCCTGTCGGCGAACGCGTCGGGATCGCCTTCTCCGGCGGCCTCGACACCTCGGTAGCGGTCGCCTGGATGCGCTCCAAGGGCGCCGTCCCCTGCACCTACACCGCCGACATCGGCCAGTACGACGAACCGGACATCGAGTCCGTCCCGGGGCGCGCCACCGCGTACGGCGCGGAGGTCGCGCGACTGGTCGACTGCCGCGCCGCCCTGGTCGAGGAGGGCCTCGCGGCCCTGGCCTGCGGGGCGTTCCACATCCGCTCGGGCGGGCGCACGTACTTCAACACCACTCCGCTGGGCCGCGCCGTCACCGGCACGCTCCTCGTCCGCGCGATGCTCGACGACGACGTGCAGATCTGGGGCGACGGATCGACGTTCAAGGGCAACGACATCGAGCGGTTCTACCGCTACGGGCTGCTCGCCAACCCCAGCCTGCGGATCTACAAGCCGTGGCTGGACGCCGACTTCGTCACCGAGCTCGGCGGCCGCAAGGAGATGTCGGAGTGGATGCTCGCCCACGGGCTGCCCTACCGGGACAGCACGGAGAAGGCGTACTCCACCGACGCGAACATCTGGGGTGCGACGCACGAGGCGAAGGCGCTCGAGCACCTCGACAACGGCATCGAGCTGGTCGAGCCGATCATGGGCGTGCGGTTCTGGGACCCGTCGATCGAGATCCCCACCGAGGACGTCACCGTCGGCTTCGAGCAGGGCCGGCCGGTCACGATCAACGGCAAGCGGTTCCCCACCGCCGTCGACCTCGTCCTGGAGGCCAACGCCATCGGCGGCCGGCACGGGATGGGCATGTCGGACCAGATCGAGAACCGGGTCATCGAGGCGAAGAGCCGCGGCATCTACGAGGCGCCCGGCATGGCCCTGCTGCACGCGGCCTACGAGCGGCTCGTCAACGCGATCCACAACGAGGACACCCTCGCGGGCTACCACACCGAGGGCCGGCGGCTCGGGCGGCTGATGTACGAGGGCCGGTGGCTGGACCCGCAGGCGTTCATGCTGCGGGAGTCCCTGCAGCGCTGGGTCGGCACCGCCGTCACCGGCGAGGTCACCCTGCGGCTGCGGCGCGGCGAGGACTACTCCATCCTCGACACGACGGGCCCGGCCTTCAGCTACCACCCGGACAAGCTCTCCATGGAGCGCACCGAGGACTCCGCGTTCGGCCCCGTCGACCGCATCGGCCAGCTCACCATGCGCAACCTGGACATCGCCGACTCGCGCGCGAAGCTGGAGCAGTACGCGGCGCTCGGCATGGTCGGGAACGCGCACCCCGGGCTCATCGGCGCGTCCCAGGCCGCGTCCACCGGGCTCATCGGCGCGATGCACACCGGTGGGGCGGAGGCCATCGCCTCGCGCGGCCAGGCCTCCGACGAGGACGAGCTCCTCGACCAGGCGGCGATGGAGTTCGGCACCGACTGAGGTCCGAACTCGACTGCTCAGAACGCCAGTTCGACACCGCGGGTGCGCTGCGACGCGTGCCCGCGGTGTCGTTCGCGTCTCGTTGGTGGAAGTCCTGGCGCGGTACACGGTGTCAGTAGCATCCTGCTGAGCACACCGTGCACGAAGAGAGCGAGTCACCGTGACAGTCGATCCGGCCAACACGCCCATCCAGAGCAGGTACGCCCAGCGTCTCGCCAGTGACCTGGCGGAGAACACACGCGAGCAGGAGGCCCTGCGGACGCAGATCGCGGACCTCCAGTCCCGTCTCCGCCAACTCGCCGCGGACGCGGAGTGGTTGTCCGGGGTCCAGGGCACGGTCACACTTTCGGGTGAAACCGCGGGGGCGGGCGCGGCGGCGGCCCCGGCTGCGGACGCGGCCCCGGCTGCGGACGTGGCGAAGCCGGCCACGAAGCAGGACGGGACTCCCGTCCCCAAACCCCGCAAGGCGGCGGCGAGTTCGACCCGCCGCAAGCCCGCGGCGAAGCCCGCGGCGAAGTCCGCACCCGCCTCCGCGGCCGCACCCGCCGCGAAGAAGCCCTCGGAGCCCCCGCTCCACTCCCTCGTCCACGACCTCCTCGCCGCGCACCCCGGCGAGCCCCGCCTCGCCCGCGAGATCCACACCGACCTCCTCACCCGCCACCCCGACCGCCGCACCTCCGTCCAGGTCGTCCGCAACGCCCTCGACGCACTGGTCAAGAAGGGCCGCGTCGTCAAGGAGACGAAGCAGGGCTCCGCGATGTACACCTCCCGCGAAGAGGCGGCCGAACTCAGCCCGACCGCGGTCTGACGCCCGGCTCCGCCGCCTTGCGCCCTGCGGGGCGGGGTCACCGTGGCGGGCGGACACGTCGCCGGCGCTCGGCTGCTCACGAATGTGCCGTCAGCCCGCGCGATTCTGGCTGACCGTGAGCTCGGTCGGGGTGGCCCGCCACATCACGCCGAGGACGGGGGGCTGGTCGACGACCTGTCGAAGGACGGCGAGCGCCTCCGATCCTGGGGGGCCGGGGAGGGCGCCGTCGAGGCCGGTGTCACCGCCGCACTCGTGCGGCACGGCCCAGGCGGGGTCGTCGGGGAAGGACGCCTGGAGCTCCACCTGCCGGTACGCGGGTTGCCTGCCGTGCGGCGCAGAGGCATGGTCGCCGTCCAGTGCGGGCGCGCGGGTGCCGTGCGGCGCCGGCGTCTGGTGGCCGTGCAGCGCCGGCCGCGGCGGTGCGCTGCTCGGGAACGTGGGGCCATGTCGTCCACCTCCCCCGTCGCCGTGCTCGCGGCGGGCCTCCATGCCGGTGTCCGGCATGGAGGTGGCCGCCGCGTCCCCCGTGGCGGCATCATGCCCGCGTCGCACCCGGTGGCGCATTGCCGGATCCCGGCAGCGTTGGTTAGGGTCCGGGTGCCGGGCCCCGTCGCGCGCGGTGTGACACACCGTCAGAATCGAGGGCCCCGTCGTGGTGGATCCGGAGCTGCCCGCCGCGTACCTGGACGGCCTCAGCGCCGTCCTCGACGACGTCGCCGCGACCGGCCGCCGCCTCACCCGCGACGAGCTCGACTCCCGGCGCGCGCTCGGCGCCCGCGCCGCGGCCGAAGGATACGGCCTGCGCGCCCTGTTCACCGGGCACCTCGCCGCCGCCCGCGCCGCCTGGCCGACCGCCCCCGGCAGCACCGACAGCGTGCTGGCCGGGCTGCAGCAGGCCGTCGACGCCGCCGCGCAGGGGTACGAGCGGGCGCAGCGGCTCGCCGTGCGGCAACAGGAGGTCGCACGCCGGGAGTTCGTCGACGACCTGCTGCACGGCCGCAGCGACCTCGGCCGACTGGCCGAGCGCGCCGAGCGGTTCGGCCTGCGCCTCGCCCAGACGCACGCCGTCGCCGTCGCCCGCGGCGCGTCCACCGTGTCGTACGAGGACGCCGACGCTGTGCCGCGCTCGATCGAGCAGGCGCTGACCGCCCGGTTCGGCCACCGCGACATCCTCCTCACCACCAAGGAGGGCCGGCTGCTGTGCATCGCGCCGGGCGACCAGGCCGAGGTGCTCGCGTTCTTCGCCAAGAAGGCGTACGCGGCGACCGACGGCGGCCAGGTCGCGGTCGGCCGCGGCCATCCGGGGCCGGCCGGCGTCAGGCAGTCCTACGAGGACGCCCTCAACGCGCTCGACCTGGCCGACCGGCTCGGCTTCGACGAGCCGGTGCTGCACGCCGCCGACCTGCTCGTCTACCCCGTCCTGACCCGCGACCGGCAGGCGATGGCCGACCTCGTCCGCGCCACCCTCGGCCCGCTCACCGCCGCGCGCGGCGGCCCGCGGCCGCTGATGGACACCCTCACCGCGTACTTCGACACCGGCTGCGTCGCCGCGGAGGCCGCACGCCGGCTCTCGCTGAGCGTCCGCGCGTTCACCTACCGTCTGGAGCGCATCCGCAAGCTGACCGGCGCCGACCCGGCCGACCCCGCGCACCGCTACATGCTCCAGACCGCGGTCATCGGCGCGCGCCTGCTCGACTGGCCCGCGCGGGAGCTGTGACCGTGGCCCGCGGCCGTGTCGGTGCCGGTTGCTAGGGTGCGGCGATGGCGACGATCAGGCAGTTCCAGGTGACGTTCGACTGCGCCGAGCCCGAGCGGCTCGCCCGCTTCTGGTGCGAGGTGCTCGGCTACGAGGTCGCGAAGCCGCCGTACGGCTTCGCGACGTGGGACGCCTTCGACGCGACCCGCCCCGCCGAGGAGCGCGGCTCGTGGTTCGCCTGCGCCGACCCCACCGGGGCCGGCCCGCGCCTCTTCTTCCAGCGCGTCCCCGAGGGCAAGACCGCCAAGAACCGGGTCCACCTCGACGTCCGCGTCGGCACCGGCCTCCACGGCGAGGAGCGCCTCGCCGCGCTGGAGGCGGAGTGCGCCCGCCTCCTGCCCCTGGGCGCGGTCCGCGAACGCCTCCTCCTCGACGAGAACGACTCCTGCATCGTGATGCGCGACATCGAGGACAACGAGTTCTGCCTCGACTGAACCGGGAGACACCGCTGTGAACCCTGACGACATACCCGCCGCCGGCCGGGTGCGCCTGGAACCGTGGGCCGAGGGCGACCTGTGGCTGCTGCAACGCGCCAACAGCGCCGAGATGACCGCGCACCTCGGCGGTCCCGAGACCGAGGAGCAGCTCCTCGACCGCCATCGCCGCTATCTCGCGCTGAGCGCGGGCGCGATGTACCGCGCGGTGCTCGCCGCGACCGACGAGACCGTCGGGTCCATCGGCATCTGGGAGCGGTCCTGGCACGACGCGACCGTCTGGGAGACCGGCTGGGCCGTCCTCCCCGAGTTCCAGGGCCGCGGCCTCGCCGCCGACGCCGCCCGCGCCGTCACCCTCGCCGCCCGCGCCCGCCGCACCCACCCCCACCTGCACGCCTTCCCCTCGGCCGACCACCCCGCCTCCAACTCCGTCTGCCGCAAGGCCGGCTTCACCCTCCTCGGCACGGCGGCCTTCGAGTACCCGAAGGGCCACTGGATCACCTCCAACGACTGGCGCGTCGAGCTCACGACCCCGGAGTGAGCGCGCCGGAGGGGGCCGGGATCCCCGTGCGGCCGGCACCGGGATTCGCGCGGCTCGCGGGTGGCGGGCACTGCCACCGCCCACGCCCAGCTCAGTCCGGCCCGCCGGGCGAGATACCGGTCGAGACACCCGGCTCGGGAGCGACAGCCCTCCGCGCGCGGTCCATTGCGCGCCATTCCGGGCGGAGGCCGGCGAGGTGGGTGGTGAGGAAGTAGGCCGCGCCGAAGGCGAGGAGGACGGGGGTGAGGCCGGCGAGGGAGACGGCCGCGCCGGCGACGAGACCGCCGAGGGGGATGCCGGCCCAGGCGAGCGCGTCGCCGAGTGCCTGGGCACGGCCGAGCATCGGGCGCGGAACGCGCTCGAACAGCACCGCGGCGAGCACCGGGTTGAGGAATCCCGCACCGAAGCCGCTGACGGCGAAGACTGGCAGGATCCCCCACAGCGGCGCGTCCAGCGCGAGGACCACGAAGCGCGGCGCCCCGGCGAGGGCGAACCCGGCGAAGAACACCGCCCGGCGGCTCAACCGGTGCGCGAGCGCGGCCGCGATCAGGCTCCCGACGACGGCCGCGGCTCCCATCGTGCCGCTCATCAGCCCGATCGCGGCGGGCCCCGCACCGGACTCCTTCGCCCAGACGGGGATGAGCACGCCGGAGATCGCCGCGTCGAGCAGGTTGGTGATCCCCAGCATGCCGACGATGACCCGCAGCATCGGCTCCCGCCGCAGGAACGCGAACCCCTCGCCGAACCGCCGCCAGTACCCCGCCTCCTGGCCGCCGCCCTCGTCGGACGCCCCGTCGGCCGCACGACCCGCGCCCCGTGGCAGCGTGAGCGCGATGACCGCCGAACCCAGCCCGAAGCAGACCGCGTTGACGACCAGCCCCGCCAACGGCCCGAGGAGCGCGACCAGTACGCCGCCGACCGCCGGCCCCAGCGTGGACGCGAGCCGCTCGACCACGCCCGCGAACCCCGCGGCCCGCTCCAACGGCACCCGCGCCCGTTCGGCCGCCTCCGGCACCATGACCTCCTTGCACAGGTCACCGGGCCCGCGCGCCGCGCCGACCACCGCGACGAGCGCGAGCAGGAGCGGGAAGGACAGCAGGTCAAGGACGTGCAGCAGCGGAACGACGGCCACCGCGGCCCCGCTGACCAGGTCCGTCGTCCAGGACACGGTCCGCGGCCCGACCCTGTCCACCAGCGGCCCGGTGAGCGCCTTGACCACGACGTACGGCGCCATCTCGCAGAACGCGACGAGCCCGGTCTGCGTCGCGCTGCCGGTCGTGACCAGCACGAACCACGGCAGGGCGATGCCCGAGACGCGGGTGCCGGTCAACGAGACGGCCATCGCCGCGAGGACGCCGACGAGGGGCCGTAAGGTCCGCGGGCCGGGTATGCCGGCGGGGGCGTCCCCCGTCACGACGCCTCCCCTCCGGCGCGGTCCGACCTCGGCTCGGGTTCCGTTTCACGCCTCGGCTCGGGTCCCGACTCGGGCTCCGGTTCGCGTCCCGACTCAGGTCCCGGTTCGGGCCCCGGTTCGCGTCCCGGCTCGGGTCCCGACTCGGGCTCCGGTTCGCGTTCCGACTCAGGTCCCGACTCGGGCCCCGGTTCGCGTCCCGGCTCGGGGATGACGTGCGCGATGACGCCGACCCGCTCGGCCCCCTCGGGCGCGTCGGCCACCTCGTCCGGCGTGTCCTGCCGGTAGCGGGCGACCACCTCCCCCAGCTCCCGGCGCAGCGCGACGGCCTCGGCCGGCGTGAGCCGCAGCGCCCAGTCGCTCATGTCGAACGTGCCGCGCCATGAACTCGGCACCGTCTGCAGCTCGTTGAGCGCGTTCTGCACCCGCAGGGTGTAGGTCGCCGCGACGGCCTGCAGATACGCCATCGCCGCCTCGGGCTCGCGCTCGACCAGCTCCCCGTCCTCCAGGTGCGTCCTCATGTGCACCGCACGCCACCACCGCTCGCGCGCGTTGCCCCGCCCGGTGTCCTCCTCGACGAACCCGGCCGCGCCGAGCTGCCGCAGGTGGTAGCTGGCCGTCCCGCTGTTCACCCCCAGCCGCTCCGCGAGCCGCGTGGCCGTCGACGGCCCGAACTTCCGCAGCTGTCCGACCAGTTGGACGCGCACCGGATGCGCCAGGGCACGCAGCCCCTTGGCATCCAGTACGACGGCGTCCACGGCGGCACGGGAGGCCCGCGGCCCCACGGGGGTGTCTGTCATACGACCCACGGTAGACCGCGAAGAGTTCTTTGCAAACACTTCTTCGCGTAGAAGTCTTCGCAATACACGCCGCCCTCGACACGTCTTGGTATTCAAAAGTTTTCTCACGTCATGGCCGACACGACGATAAAGATCACCGAAGACGTCCGCGACCGCCTCCGCGTGTTGGCCGAGGAGCGCGGCGTGAGTGCGCGAGCCCTCGTCGAACGACTTGTGGCGGCCACCCCGACAGACGCCGAGCGGGCCGAACGCACCGCACGCGGCGTGGCGTACGTACGAGCGCATCTCGGCGTCGAGCTCACCGGGAGGGATCTGCGCGAGGCCCAGGACTGGCGGGCAGCCATCGCGGCGGGCCGGGTCGGGAGCCGCGGGTGATCGTCCTCGACCACACGGCGGTCATCGCTCTCTGCCGCGGCCACCGCCCGCTCGCCGGCCTCGCGGTCGTCGAGGTCGACGACCCGGCGCAACGAGCACACGTACCCGCTCTGTGCATGGTCGCGGCGAGCCTCGAACTGCCCGGCGCGACAGCCCATGCGGGGGCGCTGCCCGGGCTGGAGTTCCTCCCGCTCGACTTCGCCGCCACGGCGGCGGTCGAGAGCCTGACGGCAGGCGGCGTCGCGTGGGCCTTCGCCCACGCGGTCTACGCCGCGGCTTCGGGAGCCGTCGAGGGCCAGGTCCTGACCACGACACCGGCCGCGTACGACGGCACCGGCATCTGGGTGGTCGACGTCGGCAAGCCCTGACAGGGTGCGGGGTATGGGCGACACGGACACGGCGCGGGCGGTAGAGGCGGGGACGGGGGTCGCGGCGGCATGCGGGCTGACGGTCGAGGACGCGCTGGTGCTGCACGCGTCGAACAAGGTGACGCTGCGCTTGGCGCCGTGCGACGTGGTGGCCCGGGTGGCGCCACCCGGGGACGAAAGCCCCCTGTTCGAGCTGGAGTTGGCGCGACGGTTGGTGGCGGCGGGGTGTCCGGTGGCGGGGCCGGACCGGCGGGTGGAGCCGCGGGTGTACGAGCGGGACGGGTTCGGGGTGACGTTGTGGACATACCACGCGCCGACGGCGTCGCACGGGCTCACGCCGGGCGCGTACGCCGACGGGCTGGCGCGACTGCACGCCGGGATGCGTGAAGTCCGGCACGACGCACCCCACTTCACCGAGCGTGTGGCACAGGCGCAACAGCTTGTCGCGGACCACGACCGCACCCCCGCGCTCGCGCCGGCAGACCGCACCCTGCTCGCCGACACCCTGCGCACGCTCCGTCGCGCGGTCTCCTCCTGGGGCGCGCCGGAACAACTGCTCCACGGCGAACCGCACCCGGGCAACGTACTCATCACGGCCGACGGCCCCCTCTTCGTCGACCTGGAGACGTGCTGCCACGGCCCCGTCGAGTTCGACCTCGCCCACGCACCGGAGGCCGTCGGGGCCCGATATCCGGCTCTGGAGCGGGAGTTGCTGCACCTGTGCCGCGTCCTGGCCCTGGCTGTCGCCACGACGTGGCGCTGGGACGTGAAGGATCGGCACCCGGACGGACGGGAGTTGGGCGAGCGGTGGCTCGCGCGGATCCGGGCGGAGCGAGGCATGTCCGCGTAGGAAGCGTGCGTTCACCCTCGCGCACCGCGTTCGCCGGCAACGCCGCGCTTCGGTCCCTTCGGTCCCTCGCACACGATCCCCCGCGCGCGGCGCTTCGTGCCGGCTCCGACCGGCAAGCGGTTCCGCGCGCCCCCGACCGTGCCGCGGACCCAGAGCCCGACGGGGCTCGCGTGCAGGTGGATGAGCACCGAGGGAGCGGGCCGCCTGTCGGCCGGGGTGCGAGGTGACGTGCGGCTCGGGGCGAGGGGTGTGCGGCCCGGACTTGCGGGGCGTGGAGGGCGGTTCGTGCAGGGGGCGCAGCGGCAGCCGGCCGTGGTGGGCGCGTCGGGGCGCGGCTCGTCGGGGGTGGGGGGTGATGGCGTAGGTTGCCTGGCATGAGCCCTTCCATTGCCACCAACACCCAGGTCGATCTCGACGGGCTGCTCGCGTTCGTGCGGCCCCGGCACCGTGCGCTGCTGATCACGCGGCGGGGGGACGGTTCGCCCCAGGCGTCGCCGCTCACATGCGGGGTGGACGATGCGGGGCGGCTGGTGATGTCGACGTACCCGGAGCGTGCGAAGACGCGGAACGCGAGGCGGTCGGCGGAGGTCAGTGTCGTCGTCCTGTCGGACGAGTGGGACGGGCCGTGGGTGCAGGTCGACGGTGACGCGGAGGTTCTCGACGTGCCGGAGGCGGTCGAGCCGCTCGTCGAGTACTTCCGGAACATCTCCGGAGAGCATCCGGACTGGGACGAGTACCGGGCGGCGATGCGGCGGCAGGGCAAGTCCCTCATCCGCGTCACACCTCGCCGGTGGGGCCCCGTCGCCACGGGCGGCTTCCCCGCGCGGCTGGCCTAGCGGCGATTGGCGGCGGCAGCGGGTCCCGGTGCGCCGCGGGGGCCTTGGGCGGCGGCAGCGGGTCCCGGTGCGCCGCGGGGGCCTTGGGCGGCGGCAGCGGGTTCCGGTCCGCCGTTGCGCGGCAGGCCGGTGAGGGTCCGCCGCTGCGCGGCGGCTTCTCCCGCCACAGCCGCCCATGGCAGTCACCTTTGTAGGCGACGTGGGTTGCGCAGTGGTGCGGTGACGCTGCGCGCCACCGGCCGGCGGACGGCGACGGCGCGAGGGTGGGGTGGGCGGGGGTGCCCCCGCAGCGACGAAGGAGCGAGAAGGAGCCCCCGACCGCCCCACCCGGCCCCCGCCGGACGCGACCCCGCCCCCCGCACAAGCGCCCCACCCCACCCGCCTCGTTCGGCTCAATCGCACGGACTTCGACGCATCGCGGACCGGAACTGTCCGCAAGGGTCCTTACCGTAGGGGACGTCCGGCGGCCCGGATGGCGGGCGGGACGGAACGAAGGGTGAGGGCTGATGACGAACGACCACGCGACCGAGACCGCACCGATCTCGCGCGAGCGCGCGGACCTCCTGGAACTGCTGGGCCAGCAGCGGCACTTCCTGCGGCACACCACCCGCGACCTCACCGACGAGCAGGCCCGCCTGCGGACGACG
The DNA here is from genome assembly GCF_042728285.1 of Streptomyces sp. NPDC060194. NCBI lineage: Bacteria > Bacillati > Actinomycetota > Actinomycetes > Kitasatosporales > Streptomycetaceae > Streptomyces > Streptomyces sp. NPDC060194. Next base: position 25,465 of record NZ_JBHWZH010000060.1, read on the forward strand.
GCGAGCGAGCTGACTCTCGGGGGTCTGATCAAGCACGTGACCGCGGTCGAGGCGAACTGGGCGAGGTTCATCGTCGAGGGCCCCGGGGCGATGGACTTCAGCGCGATGACCGAGGAGGACTGGGCCGCCTGGCAGGACAACTTCCGGCTGCTCCCGGACGAGACCCTCGCGGACGCACTCGCCGCGCACGCCGAAGTGGCGGCCAGGACCGACGAGTTGGTCCGCACCGTCCCCGACCTCGACGCCGAGCACCCGCTGCCGAAGGCGCCCTGGCACGAGGAGGGCAAGCACTGGTCGGTGCGGCGGACCCTGATGCACATCGCCGCGGAGACCTCGCAGCACGCCGGCCACGCGGACATCATCCGCGAGTCGCTGGACGGCGCGAAGAGCATGGGCTGACCCCGCCTCACACCACCGCCTGGACCGCGTACACCGCGCCGACCCCCGCGGCGAGGGTGCCGAGCAGCAGACGGAGGAACCGTTCCGGGAGGCGCGGCTGGAGGTGCGCGCCGAGGTAGCCGCCGACCAGCCCGCCGGCCCCGCAGGCGAGCCCGAGCGGCCAGTCGGGGGCGACCGCGCCCCCGGCCGTCAGCGACAGCAGCGCGAAGGTGCCCGCGCCGACGGCCGAGGTGACGAACGTCGAGGCCAGCGCGGCGGGGGCGACCTCGGCGACGGGCATCCCCCGGCCGACCAGGACGGGGCCGAGCAGGGAGCCGCCGCCGATGCCGTAGACCCCGCCCGCGGTCCCCACCGCGAGCGCGAGCCCTTGGACCGCGCGCGCGGAGAGCGGGCGTCGGGGCCGGGGCGGTGCGGGCCGCAGCGTCCGGACGCACAGCCACGTCCCGAGCGGCAGCAGCAGTACGGCGACGAACGCGCGGAACACCGTGGGGCCGGGGACCGCGAACACGCGGACCGCGGCGCCGATCACCACGCCGGGGACGGTCCCCCGCAGCAACAGCGTCGTCAGCGGGCCGCCGAGCCCTCCGCGGCGCGCGTGCCGCAGGAGGGCGCCGGGGCCGGCCACGACGTTGTACAGCAGGTTCGTCGGCGTCACCGCGGGGGACGGCACCCCGAACACGCTCACCTGCACCGGAAGCAGGAACACCGCGCCCGACACGCCGACCGGTGCGGTCGCCACGGACACGACCACCCCGACGACGAACGCGAGCGCGCCCTCCGACCAGGTCACCGGAAAGTGCGGGGGTGTCGGGTCACGGACCCAGTATCCGCAGCCCGGCTGAGCGGGCCGCGGGCGGGGGGTCCGGCGGGCGCCCGGCCGCGGGCGGCAAGGGGTGCGGGCAGTCGCGGTCGCACGGGCCGGTCGTGTGCGGCACGAGGTGCGGGCGGCCGCGCTCCCGCAGACCGGTGCCCGCGCGCGGCACGAGTTGCGAACGGTCGCGGCAGCGCGGGCCGACGGTCGTGTGCGCCACGAGGTGCGGGCGGTCGCGCTCGCGCGGGCCGATGGTCGCGTGCGGCACGGGCTGCGGACGGTCGCCCTCGCGCAGACCGGTGCTCGCACGCCGTCCGAGTGTGAGCCGTCGCGCCCGTACGACCGGTGGGCACACCGGCGCTCTGCGGGCGGGGCGGGGTCGCGTAGGTCGGGGGCCGGGCGGGCCGGTCGGGCGCACCTCCTCGCTCCTTCGCCGCCGCGGGGGCACCCCCGTCCACCCCACCCCCCGTCCGATTCACCCCCACAGCGATGCGACGCCTGTCGCGCAGCGGCAGGACCCACTGGAGACGCCGCGCAGCGGCGGGACCCCCCGCTCCCGCCGCCCGAGCCGCGCAGCGGCGAAGCCACACTCCGGCCGAGCCGCGCAGCGGCGGACCCTCGCCGGCCTGCCGCGCAGCGGCACGGCTTCGCCGCGCAGCGGCGAAAAGACCCTCGCTGCCGGCCGCCCAAGGCCCCCGCGCCCCGGAAACCGCATCCCGCGCAAGACGTACGCGGAACTCATCACTCCCCCCTCGCGCGTAGACGTGTACGTCGTATGGATTTCAACCAGGGGAACGCGCGCTTCCGTCGGCAAGAGATGTGAACATCGTCGGGAGAACATCCGCAGGATCTTCACGTTTCAGCTCTGGGGGGATTTGCCATGTCCGAAGGTGGACAGCTCGCCGCGACCGGCTCGGGACTCGGCGCGATCGCGATCGGCGGCGGGATCATGCTCGACGCCGGGATCGCGATCGTCGCGACCGCCGTCGTCCTCGTGGTCGGCGGCATGCTGGCGATACGGTTCGGCTTCCGGCGGGGCCGCTCCGCGGGCCAGGAGTGAGTGCGCGCCGCCGGCGCAAGGCGACACCGGTGCTGGCGGCCCACCAGCACCGGTCGTCGACCGTCCTGTTCGGCTTCGTCGTCCTCGGCGGGGTGACCGTCTGGACCGGGCTCCACGTGATCCGCGCCATGGAGTACGACGCCGAGGCCAAGTCCCGGCTCTCGATCGTCTGGTCGACGATCTTCCTCGCGGTGCTGCTGCAGACGGTGCTCTACCACCTGGACCGGCCCCGCCGCCTCACCCCCCGGATCGCCCGGCAGCTCGCGGACCTGAGGACCGCGATCCTGATGCCCGTCTACAACGAGGACCCGGGGCTGCTGAAGCTCGGCCTGGAGTCGTTCCTGCGCCAGACCCGGCTGCCGGACGCCGTACACGTCGTGGACGACGGTTCGAAGAACAGCGCGGACCTGGAGGGGGTGCGCCGGTGGTGGGAGCAGGCGGCCCGCGCGGCCGGGGTGCGCACCACCTGGCAGCGCACGCCCAACGGCGGCAAGCGGCACGCGCAGGCCGCGGGGGTGCGGCAGGCGCCGGACGCGGACGTCTTCATCACCTGCGACTCCGACTCGTGCTTCGCGCCCAACGCGATCGAGGAGATCCTCACGCCCTTCGCGCGGCCGCGCGTGCAGTCGGTGGCCGGCATCGTCGTGGCGACGAACAACCGGAAGAACGTGCTGGCGAGGATCACCGACCTGTGGTTCACCACGTCCCAACTCGTCGACCGTTCGGGGCAGTCGGCGGTCGGCGCGGTCACCGTCAACTCCGGTCCGCTGGCCGCGTACCGGGCGGACATCCTGCGGGACAACCTCGACTCGTACCTCAACGAGGTGTTCCTCGGCCGCCCCGTCATGTTCTCCGACGACAGCCTGCTGACCCTGTACGCGCAGGAGCGCGGGCTCACCGTCCAGCAGCCGAGCGCCATCGTGTTCTCCGCGATGCCGGAGAAGTGGTCGCACTTCGTGCGCATGTACCTGCGGTGGATGCGGGGTTCGGCGATCCGCTCCATCTGGCGGATGCGGTACCTGCCGGTGAACCGGCCCGCGTTCTGGATGCACCTGGTGCGGTGGATCCAGGTGCTCATCACGCAGATGGTGCTGGTGTGGATGCTCGTCGTGGAGCCGCTCGCCTACGGCAACCGGCCGCCCGCCTCGATGCTGTGGATCCCGTTCCTCATGGGCTGGGCGCAGGGCCTGCGCTACCTCAGCATCATCCGCTCCGACGAACGCATCCGCTCGCGGATCGCGACCTGGCTGATGATGCCGCTGGCCATCGTCATGGCCTGGACGCTCCTGCGCTGGCTGCGCTGGTGGGGCGTGCTGACCTGCCGGAAGACCGGGTGGGGCACCCGTGAGAACGGGGCGGAGGTCTCGCTCTCCGGCGCGGAGGCGGAGCAGCTGACCGGTGCGGTCCCGGTGCACGCCTACGAGCGGTACGCGGGGCCGGAGTTCGAGGAGTACGCCGGCCCGGGACACGCGGAAGTCGATGACGCGAGCCCGGAGTACGCGGGTGCGGAGTACGCCGGTGCGCGGTACGGCGGCCGCCCGTCGCCCACCGCGCCGCCGTGGGAGGTGCCGGCGCCCGGCCCGTACGACGCGTCAGGGTCGAACGGCCCCTACGGCCCGTACGGTCCCCCCGTCCGCGACGACGAGACGATGCGGATCCCCCAGTACCGGCCGATGGCGCACTCCTGGTAGCGGGCGGGCCCGGATGCGGAACGCCCGGCGGACTCCGCCGAACGCGCGGCGGGAGAGTCTTGACGCGGCTCTGACGTGTTCTGGACAATCACAGCGATCTTCTCCCCACCTGGAGGAACGTTGACCCACGGCCCCTCTCGCCGCGTCGCCCTGCTCGCGGCGGTCGGTGGTGCGCTCGCACTGCCCGTCGTCTGTACCGGAACCGCGCAGGCTTCCACCCCGCTCCCGCCCGGCCGGACCGAGCTCCCTCTCGTCACGAACCCCCGCGCTTCCGGCGCCGTCTGGGGCCCCGGCGCCGCGAGGAGCGCTCACGCCGAGCCGCTCAACGCCGGTGTCGGCTGCGTCCGCGGGGGGCGTGCCTGATGGCCACCTTCGTCACCCGCGCCCAGTGGGGCGCCCGCGCGCCGATCGAGGTCGGCACGAACATCACGCCGCAGCAGGGCGGCGTCGTCGTCCACCACGTCGACGGTGTGAAGCTCGCCCGCACCAACCACGCCGACTGCGCCGGCCAGGTGCGGGGCATCCAGAACCAGCACATGGACTCCAACGGCTGGTCGGACATCGCCTACAGCCACCTCGCCTGCGTCCACGGCTACCTCTTCCAGGGCCGCGGCGAGAACGTCCGCACCGCCGCGCAGGGCACCACCCAGGGCAACGACGACTGGTACGCGGTGTGCGCGCTGACCGGCGGCACGCTCACCAACTACGACACGGTCACACCGCAGTTGATCGACGCGATCCGGCTCGGCATCAGCCGGCTGCGCTCGTCGGGCGGCGCCGCGCAGGCCATCACCGGCCACCGCGACCACCACTCGACGGACTGCCCGGCCGCGCTCTACAGCCGCGTGATCAGCGGCGAGGTCAACCCCGGCGGCGGTCCGCTGCCCGCGCCCGGGGTCACCTTCCGCTCCTCCCCGGTGACCGTCCACGCGAGCGTCGCCACCTGGCAGTACCGCATGAACACCGCGCACGGCTTCGCCCTCACCGTCGACGGCCAGTACGGCGCCGGCTCCGACACCGCCTGCCGCACCCTCCAGTCCCGCAAGGGCCTCACGGTCGACGGCGCGGTCGGCCCGGCGACGTGGCGGGCGACCTTCGCCTGAGCGGCCGCCGCGCGCCCGCATGACGTGGGAGCCGCCCGCGGGCCCTGGACGCCACCCGTCCAGGGCCCGCGGGCGCGCCGCGCGTGCGGTTCCCTGCTCCGCCGCCCGCTCGACCACCTCATGCCGCTCCGTCGGCGCCGCTCCTCGTCGACACCTCCGCCCGAGCCCTTCCACCTCCGGCAGTCCTGCCGGCCCCCTGGATTGCGGACGGCCGCAGCGGGCACGCGCAGGCGGACTTGAGGGGGTGCCATGTTCCTGTTGGCCTGGGGGGATCTTCGCGACCGTGGCGGGGGTCGTCCTCGTGACGGACTTCCGCGACGCGGCGCGGCGGATGCACACGGAGAACCGCAGACGGTCGTCGTTCGGCGGGGCCTCGTGGCGACGCCGGGCGTCTGGTTCGTGCGGTTGCTGGGTGGGGTGTTCGCCCTCGCCGGGCCGGTCGTGCTGGTGCTCGGTGTGCGCGATCTGGCGCGCGGTGAGTCGACGGTGGGGGATCTGCCGCCGATGCCGCTGTGGTTCCTGGCGTGCGCGGGACTGCTCGTCGCGGTCGTCCTGGCCACGGGGTGGCGGTCCTCGGGCATGCTCCGCCGCACCTGGGAGGCCGGAGGCAACCTGCGGCGTGCGGCCGTACTCGTGGTCACAGCCGCGGTGGTCGCGTTCCCGGTGCTGATGGGTCTCGGCGCGCTGACGCCGCTCGTGCTGGTCTGGCTCCTCGGCGGCCTGTGCGCGACCGGGCTGCTGATCGACAAGCCGAGCCGGGCGTGAGGACCGCTCCCCGGGCCCGGAGGGAACGGGGAGCGGCGCGCGCCTACGCCGCCGCTTCCAGGAAGCGCCGCACGCGCTCCCTCACCACCCCCGCCGCCGCCTCGTCGTACTCCGGCAGGCCGCTGTCCGTGAACAGGTGCCGGTCGCCCTCGTAGAGGAACAGCTCCGCGGTCGGGACCACGGCGACCAGCTCGCGGGCGGCGTCCAGGTCGCCGCCCTCCTCGGCGAAGAAGGGGTCCGCGTCCATGCCATGGATCTGGGCGGGGAGGCCGTCGGGCCAGGCGCCGAACTCGGCGGCGGGCAGGCAGGCGTGCAGGAGGACCACGCCGCGCGCACCCGCCCGCGTCTGAGCCAGCTTCTGGGCGGGGACGGCGCCCAGCGAGAGGCCGACGTACACGAGCTCCGCCGGCAGGTCGGACGCCGCCGCCTCGCCCCGTGCGGCGATGACATCGAAGCCGGCCTTGCGGGCGTACCCCATGCCCTCGTCCAGCGTGTCGAAAACGTGCCCCTCGTACAGGTCGGGCGTGTGCACGACGTGCCCCGCGTCGCGCAGCTCCTGCGCGAGGCCGAGGACACCCGGCGTGAGCCCCTGAGCGTGGTGGAACAGCAGAACCTCGGCCATGCGCGCACTCCCCTACCTCCCGCGGAGCCCGGCCGGCTCCGGTCTCCGGAGTATGGCGCACGCCACTGACAACCGGCCCTCAGCCCAGCCACCGCCGGAAGAACTCCACCGCGTCCGCACCGGCCCGCTCGCCCGCGGCCGGATCGGCGGGCTCGGCGAGGACGCAGTCGTCGTGCCGGACGCTGCGCCGCTCCCGCACGGACGTGGCCACCTCGGACCCGCACCCGTCGGCGAAGGTGTCCGCGGAGGACATCGCTACGTTTCCGCTGCTGACAGTCGGGCACGCGACCGGTGATCGACAACGAAGGGACACACCATGAGCGCCACGGAGAAGGCCAAGGCCAGGACGGAGCAGGTCGCGGGCAAGGCCGTCAAGAAGGCCGCGCACGTGCTGGGCAACGAGACGACGGCGGCCAAGGGCGCGGCCCTTGAGGCGCGCGGTGAGGCCCGCGAGGTCAAGGAGAAGGGCAAGGACCGCCTGACGGGCTGAGCGGTCCCGCACACGCGGAAGTGGGGGGGGGGCCGGGGGGGCGGGGGGGCGGGGGCCGGGCCCCCCGCGCGCCCGCCCCCCCGCCCGGGGCGGGGGGGGGGGGGACGACGCCGGGCAGGCCGCGGGCAGGC
>NZ_JBHWZH010000060.1:32546-34831 GCF_042728285.1 Streptomyces sp. NPDC060194
TGGGCTGCGTCTTTTGTTTATAATACCCTGGGCATGCCCCGCCTGCCGGGCGGTGCGGCCCCGCCCACGGGGACGGGCCGCCCTGCGGGGCGGGCCGGGCGGCACTTCGCATGCCACCGGTCGCGCCGACCCGATCGCCGGGATCGGTGGTCGGCGAACAGCGCCTGCTCAGGCCGAGGACTCGCGGCGCGCGAGTGCGCTCCGGTGCCGGCGCCACATGGCGCGGTTGCCGACCAGGACGGAGACCCAGAACGCGGTGTTGAACCCGCCGACGACCACCTGGTTCACGGAATCCCCGTCGACGATCCGGTTCACGAACCCGGCGGACGAGACCAGCAGCAGCGGTCCGATCACCCACGGCCCCCATCGCACCAGCCACGCCGTCCGCCGACCGAGCACACCGTCGTTCCGCACATCCGACACCGCAGACACCTCCCTCCCGGCCGTGTGCCCTCCCGCGCCGTCACTACGCTCGCGCCATGACGACCACGTACACCTGGCGCGCCCCCGTCGACAGCACCGCGCTCAACGCCCTGCACGCCGAGGGATTCGGCGGGCCCCCCGCCGAGATCGACTGGCACGCACGGCTGGAGCGGCACAGCCTCGGCTGGGTGTGCGCGCGGGACGCGGGCGGGGAGCTCGTCGGGTTCGTCAACGTCGCCTGGGACGGCGGGACACACGCGTTCCTGCTCGACACCGTCGTGGCCGCGCGCTGCCGGCGCGAGGGGGTGGGCGCCGCGCTCGTCGCCGCCGCGGCGGACGGGGCGCGAGCGGCCCGATGCGACTGGCTGCACGTCGACTTCGAGGAGCGGCTGCGGCCGTTCTACGTCGACACCTGCGGGTTCCGGGTGACGGCGGCCGGCCTGATCGCCCTTTAGGGGCGCCGGATCCGGTGCGAAACGCTGACCAATCCCCTGCCTTACCTGTTCCGAACCACAGGAACACAGCGGAACACGTGATCGAACTCGGCCCCGAGGCAGCACGGTTGGGGCTCGCGAAGGGGATGGCACCATGAAGGCCCAGCACACCGCCCGCAGGACGGCGACCCGCGTCAGTGCGTTCGTGGCACTGCCCGCCGCGTTCTCACTGGTCGCCGCGGGACCCGTGCTCGCGCACGAAGGGCATGCACCCGCCGCGGCGAAGAACGCGCCCGCCGCCGACACCTACCAGATCGATCTCGAACCGCTGAACAGCTCCGGCGCCTCCGGAACCGCCCTGGTCAGCCTGGACGGCACCAAGTTGACCGTGAAGATCGAGGCAGACGGCCTGGTCCCCGGCCAGCCGCACGCGCAGCACATCCACGGCTCCACCGACGGCCACGACTTCCGCTGCCCGGACGCGAGCGCGGACAAGGACGGCGACGGCATCGTCACGACGGCAGAAGGGCTGCCGCAGTACGGCGACATCAACATCTCACTGACCACGAAGGGCGACACGTCCAAGGACAGCGGCCTGGCCGTGGACCGGATGCCGACCGCGAAGGAGGACGGCACCCTGTCGTACTCGCGCACGATCGACGTGTCGCAGGACGTGGCCGACCACCTGAAGGACCTGCACATCGTGCAGCACGGGATAGACCCGAACAACAACGACGAGTACGACTTCGGCAAGGGCAAGAGCGAGCTCGACCCGAAGCTGCCGCAGGAGGCGACCGCCCCCGCGAACTGCGGGATGGTCAAGGGCGCGGCCGTCGGCTCCATGCCCGTCGGCGGCGTGGAGACCGGATCCGGAGGCACCGAGGGCCTGGAGAGCCCGGGCCTGCTCGCGGGCGGCGCGGCCGCGGTGCTGGCGGCCGGCGGGCTCCTCGCCGTACGCCGGGGCACGCGGACCGCGCAGGCCCGCCGCGAGGGTTGAGCCCTCCCCCGTTCCGCACACCGGTGCGCCCACCACCCCCGGGCACACCGGTGTGCGCCGCACCGACCCACGGCAACTGACGGCACCACCGACCCCGGAGGCCAGGCACGCCATGGACGACGACGCACCCCGCCCGAACGGCGGCACCCCCGAGGCGGACGAAACGACCGCCACCGACGACTCGCCGGGTCCCCTGCGCGGACCGCGCGGGCGCACCGCGCTCGCCGTGGCCGCCGTCGTCCTGCTCCTCGTCGGCGCGGTCCTCCTGGCCGCCGGCGTCGGCCGCCAGGAGCCCGCGCCGCCGGGCCGGGCGGACGCCGGACCGACGGCCGCCGACGTCCCCGGGCCGCCTCCGTCACCGGAGGGCGCCGCGAGCGGCGGAAGCGGCAGCCGCGGCAAGGACGGCGACGGCGGCACGGCGTCGGCCGCCG
>NZ_JBHWZH010000061.1:0-34627 GCF_042728285.1 Streptomyces sp. NPDC060194
CCCCCCCCCCCCCCCCCCCCGCGCGGCCCCCCCCCCCCCCGCGCACGGCCCTTCTCACTCGTTCGGCAGGTCCGCCGCCGTCGCGAGGTCGTGCTTCAGGAGGGTCAGCAGGTCGGCGGCCTTCGTGCGGGCGGCGGGGAGGCCGGCGCGGTCGTCGACGGGGACGACGACCTCCAGGTAGCACTTGATCTTGGGCTCGGTGCCCGAGGGGCGGACGATGACCCGGGCCGTGAACGCGCCGTCCAGGTGGTAGCGCAGGCCGTCGGTCGCCGGGAGGGCCGCGGAGCCCTGCGACAGGTCGTCCGCACGGACGACGGTCAGCCCGGCGAGGGAGGCCGGGGGCTGCTCCCTGAGAGTGGCCATCGCCTGCGCGATGACATCCAGGTCGTCGACGCGGACCGACAGCTGGTCGGTGGCGTGCAGGCCGTGCTCGACGGCGAGGTCGTCCAGCAGGTCGAGCAGCGTGCGGCCCGCCTCCTTGAGCTCCGACGCCAGCTCCGTGACCGCGAGCGCGGCGGTGATGCCGTCCTTGTCGCGCACGCCCCCGGGGTCGACGCAGTAGCCGAGCGCCTCCTCGTAGCCGTAGGCGAGGCCGTCCACGCGGGCGATCCACTTGAAGCCCGTCAGGGTCTCCTCGTACGGCAGCGCCGCCGCGGCGGCGATCCGGCCGAGGAGGGACGAGGAGACGATCGACGCGGCCAGGGTGCCGGTGCCGCCCTTGCGCACCACGTGCGCGGCGAGCAGCGCGCCGACCTCGTCGCCGCGCAGCATGCGCCAGCCGCCGTCGGCCACCGGGTCCGGGACGGCGACGGCGCAGCGGTCCGCGTCCGGGTCGTTGGCGATCACCAGGTCGGGGCGCTCCCGGCGGGCCGCGGCGAAGGCGAGGTCCATCGCGCCCGGCTCCTCCGGGTTGGGGAACGCGACGGTCGGGAAGTCCGGGTCGGGCTCGGCCTGCTCGGCGACGAGGACCGGGGCGGGGAAGCCGGCGCGGGCGAACGCGGCGAGCAGGGTGCCCGTGCCGACGCCGTGCAGCGCCGTGTGGACGACGCGCGCGGTCCTGGGGCTGCCGGGGGTCAGCACCGCGTCCGTACGGGCCAGGTAGGCCGCCAGGACGTCGTCCCCGAGCGTCTCCCAGCCCTCCGTCGGGCGGGGGACGTCCGCGAGGGACCCCACGGCGGCGATCGCCGCGGCGATGCCCGCGTCCGCGGGGGGCACGATCTGCGATCCGTCACCCAGGTAGACCTTGTAGCCGTTGTCCCGGGGCGGGTTGTGGCTCGCCGTCACCTCGACGCCGGCCACCGCGCCGAGGTGGCGGATCGCGAAGGCGAGGACGGGGGTGGGGAGGGGGCCCGGCAGGACCGCGGCGCGCAGGCCGGCGCCGGTCATCACGGCGGCGGTGTCGCGTGCGAAGTCCGCCGACTTGTGGCGGGCGTCGAAGCCGATGACGACCAGGCCGGTCTCGCCCTGGGCCTTCAGGTACGCGGCGAGGCCGGCCGCGGCGCGGATCACCACGGTGCGGTTCATGCGCATGGGGCCGGCGCCGAGTTCGCCGCGGAGGCCGGCGGTGCCGAACTGGAGGGTGCCGTCGAAGCGGGCCCGGAGGTCCCTCCGTGCCGCGTCGGCGGTGCTCTCGTCGTCGCTCGTCGCGGCGGTGAGGAGTTGTGCGAGTTCGGCGCGGGTGTCGGGGTCGGGGTCCTCGGTGAGCCACGTGGTGGCGGTGGTGAGGAGGTCCTCGGGCACGGTGGGCCTTTCGGTCGTGGCGGGCGGTCGTTGCGGGGCCCTTGGGCGGGCGGCAGCGGGTGGTTCGCGGGCTCGCGGTGCGGTGGATGAGTACGGGTCGTGGGCCGCCTTCGGCGGGAGTCGCCTCCGGCCACCCTCTTCCCGCAGCATCAAGGTGCAGCTCCGCTGCGTGGCCCTCCGGGCGGCCAGGGGGGCTCCGCCCCGCAAACCCCCGTTCGCGACTCCGCCGCGAATACCGGGCTCCGCCCGGTGGCCTCAGGGCCGGGCTGTCTTCTCGGGGCACAGCCCACAGCGCGGACCGCAGCGACCGTTGCCGCCTGCCTCGGGAGGGCCGGGATGGCCCTGCCCCGCAGGGGCAGCGCTTCCCCGGCCGGAGGCCCGGCCCCGCGGCCGCAGCCGCGAACCACGGGGGCGCGGGCGGGGACTCAGATCCGGTTCAGGACCTTCGTCAGGAGCTCGCCCATCGCGACCGCCGAGTCGCGGCCCGCCTGGAGGACCTCCTCGTGGTTGAGGGGCTCGCCGGAGAGCCCCGCGGCGAGGTTGGTGACCAGGGAGATGCCGAGGACCTCTGCGCCGGCCTCGCGCGCGGCGATGGCCTCCAGGACGGTGGACATGCCGACGAGGTCCGCGCCGAGGATGCCGGCCATGCGGACCTCGGCCGGGGTCTCGTAGTGCGGGCCGGGGAACTGGGCGTAGACGCCCTCCTCCAGGGAGGGGTCGATCTCCTGGCAGAGCGCGCGCAGGCGCGGGGAGTACAGGTCGGTGAGGTCGACGAAGTTCGCGCCGACGATGGGGGAGGTCGCGGTGAGGTTCAGGTGGTCGCTGATGAGGACCGGCTGACCGGGCCGCATGCCCCGGCGCAGGCCGCCGCAGCCGTTGGTGAGGACGATGGTCTTCGCGCCGGCGGCGACGGCGGTGCGGACGCCGTGCGCGACGGCGGCGACGCCGCGGCCCTCGTAGTAGTGGGTGCGGCCGAGGAAGACCAGCGCGCGCTTGTCGCCGATGGCGTACGAGCGGACGGTGCCGCCGTGCCCGACGACCGCCGCGCCGGCGAAACCGGGCAGGTCGGTGACGGGGAACTCGGCGGCGGGCGCGCCGAGCGCCTCGGCGGCGGGCGCCCAGCCCGAGCCCATCACGAGGGCGACGTCGTGGGTCTCGGCACCGGTCAGCTCGCGCAGGCGCGCGGCGGCGGTGTCGGCGGCGGCGTACGGGTCGCCCTGGATGAGATCGGGGGTCACAGATGCGTTCACGCGATCGAGGGTAGCCGCTCTTGCCCTACGCGCGTAGATGTCGATGGTCCCGGGACGTGATCGATATGTTTGTCGGAAAAGACGAAAAGATCCGCCGGGTCGTGCCGCGGGATCAGCGACCCCGAGGGAATCGGCAGCTCAGCAGGGATGCTTCCGCAGCTCCATCACGTAGTCGTGCGGCGCGCCCGCCGACTCCGCCGCGTCGGCGCACTCGCCGAGGTACCGCGCGGACGGCAGGCCGCCCTCGTAGCCGTTCAGGACGTACGTCCAGGCGGGCTCGTCGCCGTCGAGGGTGGCGACGCGGACGCGCATCCGCCGGTATATGTCGAGCCCGACGCCCTCCCAGCGGTCCATGGACTCCTCGTCCATCGGCGCGAGGTCGTAGAGCGCGACGAAGACCTGCGAGCGCGGGGCCTCGACGATCGTGGCCAGCGCCCCGTCCCAGCCCATGTGCTCGCCGCCGAAGGTCAGCCGCCAGCCCTGGAGCCAGCCCGTGCCGCGCAGCGGGGAGTGCGGGGCGCGGCGGGACATGAGCCGCGCGTCGAGGTTGCCGGCGTACGCGGCGTAGAGCGACATGGGACCGAGGGTACGGGAGAGGAGCGCGCACGGACGGAGGCCCCGGGGAGAACACACTTGAGGAGTGCGGGACAATGAAGCACGTACTGCGTGCGTCCGGGGTGATCCCCCGGGGCACACCCGGTCGTACCCGAGCACGGCCGGCCACGACAAGTGCGAGGGCTGAACTCAGTGACCCGGATCGTGATCATCGGTGGCGGACCCGGCGGGTACGAGGCGGCGCTCGTCGCCGCGCAGCTCGGCGCGGAGGTGACGGTCGTCGACTGCGACGGCCTCGGCGGGGCGTCGGTGCTCACCGACTGCGTCCCCTCCAAGACCCTCATCGCGACCGCCGAGGTCATGACGACCTTCGACTCCTCCTACGAGGAGCTCGGCATCATCGTGGCCGACGACACCCCGCACGTGGAGCAGGCCGCCCGGGTCGTCGGCGTCGACCTCGGCAAGGTCAACCGGCGGGTCAAGCGCCTCGCGCTCGCCCAGTCCCACGACATCGCCGCCTCGGTGACCCGCGCCGGCGCCCGCGTCCTGCGCGGGAAGGGCCGCCTGGAGGGCCAGCAGGACGCCGACGGCTCGCGCAAGGTCGTCGTCCGCCAGGCCGACGGCAACGAGGAGACGCTGACCGCCGACGCCGTCCTGATCGCCACCGGCGGCCACCCGCGCGAGGTCCCCGACGCGCAGCCCGACGGCGAGCGGATCCTGAACTGGACGCAGGTCTACGACCTCCAGGAGCTGCCCGAGGAGCTGATCGTGGTCGGCTCCGGCGTCACCGGCGCCGAGTTCGCGGGCGCCTACCAGGCGCTCGGCTCCAAGGTCACCCTGGTCTCCTCGCGCGACCGCGTGCTGCCGGGCGAGGACCCGGACGCCGCCGCCGTCCTGGAGGACGTCTTCCGGCGGCGCGGCATGAACGTCATGGCCCGCTCCCGCGCGGCCTCCGCCAAGCGGGTCGGCGACCGCGTCGAGGTGACGCTGCAGGACGGCCGGGTCGTCACCGGCACCCACTGCCTGATGGCCGTCGGCGCGATCCCCAACTCCAGCGGGATGGGCCTGGAGGAGGCCGGCGTCCGGCTGCGCGACTCCGGGCACATCTGGACCGACAAGGTCTCGCGCACCACCGCCCCCGGCGTCTACGCGGCCGGCGACGTCACCGGCGTCTTCGCCCTCGCCTCCGTCGCCGCCATGCAGGGCCGCATCGCGATGTACCACTTCCTGGGCGACGCGGTGGCCCCGCTGAACCTCAAGACGGTCTCCGCGAACGTCTTCACCGACCCGGAGATCGCCACCGTCGGCTGCACCCAGGCCGACGTCGACTCCGGCCGTATCGACGCCAAGGTCGTCAAGCTGCCGCTGCTGCGCAACCCGCGCGCCAAGATGCAGGGCATCCGCGACGGCTTCGTCAAGCTCTTCTGCCGCCCCGGCACCGGCATCGTCGTCGGCGGCTGCGTCGTCGCCCCCAAGGCGAGCGAGCTCATCCACCCGATCTCGATCGCGGTCGACAACAACCTGACCGTCGAACAGATCGCCAAGGCGTTCACGGTCTATCCGTCCCTGTCGGGTTCGATCGCCGAGGTCGCCCGCCAGCTGCACTCGCGGAAGGCCGAGGACGAGAGCTGACGGTCAACGCCCGGGCGCCGCAAGGGAGTCGGGGTGAACGCTCGGTGAGCGGGGCGTATACCACTTCGCGCGGTGCGTCGTGAACAACTTCCGCTATTCGGCGCAAACTGCTGAAAGCACATGGTCGTTGGCGTTACTGTCAGTTTCGTGTTCGCTGCAGAACGTCGTCAACTGATTCTCGAAATGGTGCGCGCCAACGGAGCCGTGTCGCTCCGGGAGCTCGCCCGCGTCGTCCAGACCTCGGAAGTGACCGTACGGCGGGACGTGCGGGCGCTGGAGGCAGAAGGACTCCTCGACCGCCGGCACGGCGGTGCGGTACTGCCGGGTGGTTTCACCCGGGAGTCCGGCTTCCCGCAGAAATCGCACCTCGCGACGGCCGAGAAGACGGCCATCGCCGATCTCGCCGCCGGGCTCGTCGAGGAGGGCGAGGCCATCGTGGTCGGGGCGGGGACCACCACGCAGGAGCTGGCCCGCCGGCTCGCGCGGGTGCCGGGGCTCACCGTCGTCACCAACTCCCTGCTCGTCGCCCAGGCGTTGGCGCACGCCAACCGGGTCGAGGTCGTCATGACCGGCGGCACCCTGCGCGGGAGCAACTACGCGCTCGTCGGCAGCGGCGCGGAGCAGTCGCTGCACGGTCTGCGGGTCTCACGCGCCTTCCTCTCGGGCAGCGGACTGACCGCGGAGCGCGGGCTCTCCACCTCCAACATGCTCTCCGCGAGCGTCGACCGGGCGCTCGTGCAGGCGGCCGCGGAGGTGGTGGTGCTCGCCGACCACGGCAAGCTGGGCACGGACACCATGTTCCAGACCGTGCCGACCGAGCTGATCACCCGGCTGGTCACCGACGAGCCGGCCCCGCACGACGAGCGCGCGGCCACCGAGCTCCAGGCGCTGGCCGACCAGGGCGTCGAGATCACCGTGGCCGAGCAGCAGGGGCACACCGGCCCGGGCGGTCACAGCGGCCCGAACGGCGTCGCACCCGAGCCGGGGCCCGCGAGCCGGTCGCCCCGCCGGGACGCCATGCCCCTGCCGAACCCCCGCCACGGCCAGCACGGCGGCACCCCGGGAGCCCCGCAGCAACTCCGGAGCGCGGCCCTCCCGACCGAACAGCACACCGGCGAACGCGACCGCGAGCGCGCCCGCGTGGCCGAACTCCGCCGCCGCTGAACTTTTTCGGCGGGGGCCTTGGGCGGCGGCGGGGGCCTCGTGCGCCGCTGCGCGGCAGGCGCCGCATCGCTGCGCGGGTGTGACGGCGGAGGGTGGGGTGGGCGGGGGTGCCCCCGCAGCGACGGAGGAGCGAGGAGGTGCCCCCGACCGGCCCGCCCGGCCCCCACGGGGACGGCGCCCTGTCGGCGCGCGCCCCGCACGGGCAGCACGCGGTAGACGCCGGCGCCCGCGAGGGCTGTCACGACCACCGGGCCGCGCGAACCCACCGCGCCCCCCGACTTTGCGGTGACCGCTCTAACCCGCCTTCACACCCCGCAGGGTCAACAGCAGCAGACGGTCGGCCAGTTCGGGGTCCGCCGGGGTCTCCTCCGCCGCGAGCGCGATCGCGTTGGTGAGCTGGAGGAGGTCGCCGATCGTCACGTCCTCGCGGACCACGCCCGCCCGTTGGGCGCGGACCAGCAGCGTCGAACCGGCGTCGCGCATCGGGTTGCTGCACTCGGCGAGCGCCGAACTGCCGTCCGCGCAGGCGGACATGAGCGCGCGGGACAGTCCGCGGTAGTGCGTCGCGTGCGCGACGATCGCCCGCAGCCACTCCACGAGCGCGGTGCACGGCGCCTCCGCGTCGAGCAGCTCGCGCGAACGGGCGAGCAGCTCCTCCACCGCCTCCCGGAAGACCGCGCTCATCAGCGCGTGCCGGGTCGGGAAGTGCCGGTAGAGGGTGCCGATGCCCACGCCCGCCCGCCGGGCGACGTCCTCCAGGGAGGCGTCCGTCCCGTGCTCGGCGAACGCGGCCCGCGCCTCGGCGAGCAGCCGGTCGCGGTTGCGGCGCGCGTCCGCCCGCAGCGGTCGCGGCGAGGCAGTGGTCATACGTCCAGGATGCCAGCAACGGCGCGGGCCCCGGCCGCGCGGTCGTACCGCACGCCGGGGCCCGCGCCGGGCGGACGTCAGTCCTTGATCTCGCAGATGACCGCGCCCGAGGTCAGCGAGCCGCCGACCTCCGCGTTCAGGCCCTTCACGGTGCCCGCCCGGTGCGCGTTGATGGGCTGCTCCATCTTCATCGCCTCCAGGACCACGATCAGCTCGCCCGCGGCGACCTCCTGGCCCTCCTCGACGGCGACCTTCACGACCGTGCCCTGCATCGGCGAGGCGAGCGTGTCGCCGGAGGCCGCCGGGCCGGACTTCTTCGCCGCCCGCCGCTTCGGCTTCGCGCCGGCCGCGAGGCCGGTCCGGGCCAGGCTCATGCCGAGCGACACCGGCAGCGAGACCTCCAGCCGCTTGCCGCCGACCTCGACGACGATCGTCTCGCGCGAGCCGTCGGCGTCCTCGGGGTCTTCGGCGTCACCCCCCGCCGGGGCGAACGGCTTGATCTCGTTGACGAACTCGGTCTCGATCCACCGGGTGTGCACGGTGAACGGGTCCGCGGTGAACGCGGGGTCGACGACCACGGCCTGGTGGAACGGGATGGCCGTCGCCATGCCCTCGACGCGGAACTCGGCCAGTGCCCGGGAGGCCCGCTGGAGCGCCTGCTCGCGGGTCGCGCCGGAGACGACCAGCTTGGCGAGCAGCGAGTCCCACGCCGGGCCGATGACCGAGCCGGACTCGACGCCCGCGTCGAGCCGGACGCCCGGGCCGGACGGCGGCTGGAAGACGGTGACGGTGCCCGGCGCGGGCAGGAAGTTGCGTCCCGGGTCCTCGCCGTTGATGCGGAACTCGAAGGAGTGGCCGCGCACCGGCGGGTCGTCGTAGCCGAGCTCCTCGCCGTCGGCGATGCGGAACATCTCGCGGACCAGGTCGATGCCGGTGACCTCCTCGGTCACCGGGTGCTCCACCTGGAGGCGGGTGTTGACCTCCAGGAACGAGATCGTGCCGTCGGCGGCGACGAGGAACTCCACCGTGCCCGCGCCGACGTACCCGGCCTCCTTGAGGATGGCCTTGGACGCGGCGTACAGCTCGGCGTTCTGCGCCTCGGTGAGGAACGGCGCGGGGGCCTCCTCCACCAGCTTCTGGTGGCGGCGCTGCAGTGAGCAGTCACGGGTGGAGACGACGACGACGTTGCCGTGGGTGTCGGCGAGGCACTGGGTCTCGACGTGGCGCGGACGGTCCAGGTAGCGCTCGACGAAGCACTCGCCGCGGCCGAACGCGGCGACGGCCTCGCGGACCGCCGAGTCGTACAGCTCGGGGACCTCTTCGAGGGTGCGGGCGACCTTCAGGCCGCGGCCGCCGCCGCCGAACGCCGCCTTGATGGCGATCGGCAGCCCGTGCTGCTCGGCGAAGGCGACGACCTCCTCCGCGCCGCCGACCGGGTCGGGGGTGCCGGCGACCAGCGGGGCGCCGGCGCGCTGCGCGATGTGCCGGGCGGCGACCTTGTCGCCGAGGTCGCGGATCGCCTGCGGCGGGGGGCCGATCCAGATCAGCCCGGCGTCGAGGACCGCCTGGGCGAACTCGGCGTTCTCCGAGAGGAATCCGTAGCCCGGGTGGATCGCGTCCGCGCCGGAGTCGCGGGCGGCCTGGAGCACCTTGGCGATGTCCAGGTAGCTGGCCGCGGGGGTGTCACCGCCCAGGGCGAAGGCCTCGTCCGCGGCGCGGACGTGCAGGGCGTCGCGGTCGGGGTCGGCGTAGACCGCCACGGACCCGATCCCGGCGTCCCGGCAGGCACGGGCGACGCGGACGGCGATTTCGCCTCGGTTGGCGATGAGCACCTTGCGCACGATGGCTCCCTCCATGCTGTTGTTCGCTGGGGAAACTCCCAGCCCCCCGGCCGGGAACACCCGAGCCGGGGTGCTCGGCGGGTCGTCGTGCCGAAGTCGTCGGTGAAGCATGCTGAGTTTAGGGAAGTCGTACACGTTCTTCGAGCGGGCCCCGCTCGTGAGGTTGCCCACACAGAGCGTGATTCACGGGCCATGGAAACCGCCGCAACCCTTGTCGTTCCACGGTACGCCGGGTTCTCCCACCGCACAGTAGTGGCCGGATGTGGCGCAGGTCTCTGTCAGGCGGGGCAGCGGCGCGCGGGGATTCTTTGTCGGGTTCCTACGAACGGGCCCGGCATTCTTTGGGGCGCCGGGGCGCGGCCGCCCGGGACGGTCCCGGGGCGGGCCCGGGAGGCCGCCCCACCGGCCCGTTCGCACCGCCCTACGCCTGCGTCGTCCACAACTCCGTGATGCCCGTCCCCAGTTCGGCCAGCAGCGTGCGCAGCGTCGGCAGCGACAGGCCGATGACGTTGCCGGGGTCGCCGTCGATCCCGTCGACGAACGGCGCGGAACGGCCGTCGAGGGTGAACGCGCCGGCCACGTGCAGCGGCTCGCCCGAGGCGACGTAGGCGGCGACCTCGGCGTCGCTGGGGGTGCCGAAGCGGACGGTGGTGGAGGCGGTGGTGGAGGTGCGGCGGCCTGTGACGGTGTCGATCACGCAGTGGCCGGTCCGCAGCACCCCCTCGCGGCCCCGCATCGCCGTCCAGCGGGCGACGGCGTCCGCCGCGTCGGCGGGCTTGCCGTGGGCGATGCCGTCCAGTTCGAGGACGGAGTCGCAGCCGACCACGAGCGCGCCGGAGGCCTCGGGCCGGGCCGCCACCGCCTCCGCCTTGGCCTCCGCGAGCACCCGGGCGAGCTCCGCCGGGGACTGTGCGGTGACCGCGTCCTCGTCGACCCCGCTGACGATCACCTCGGGGGCGAGACCGGCGTCCCGGAGCAGCCCGAGGCGGGCCGGCGACTGGGAGGCGAGGACGAGGCGGCGGGGCGAGAGGGCCGAGGGGGCGGTGGGCGCGGTGGCCGGCGTGGCGTTCATGGCCGTCATCGTAGGACGGCCGGATCCGCCGGCGGCCCGGTCCGCGAAGGCCCCGGCGCCCGGTCCGGGCCGGGCCCGCGGGTCCCGGTGGCGCCCAGGCCGGCGAGCCCGCGGCGGCCGGGTCCGCGGAGCGTCGGCAGCCGGGCCGGGGAGGGGTGCCGCGGTCGCCCGCACCCCCTCAGTGCACCCCCAGCACGAGCATCACCAGCACCATCGCGACCGCCACCAGGATGCCCGCCCGGCGCAGCATCGCCTGGGTCTCGCGCAGTTCCTCGGGGGGCTCGTTCTCCGGATCCGACCACAGCATGCGTCCCAGCGTGCGGGGCGCCCCGGTGGTCCGCCTGAGTACGCGTACTCATCCGGACCACCCGGTTCCGGCCGGGCCGGCGGCCGGAACCGCCGGCTCCCGTCAGCCCGGCCAGTACGACCGCGCCCACGCCGCCGCGCCCGGCCGCGGCAGCCGGTGGCGGGCGATCCTGGCGGGCGCGCTCCAGTCCGCCGGCGGCTCCTGCGGGCCCCCCGCGTCCCCGCCGGACGCGGCGGCCCGCGCCTGGACCACCGCCAGTGCGGCGGCCAGCTCCTCGGGGGTCGGGTTGCCCCGTACGACCTTGATCACAGCGGCTCTCCTCTCCTGGCGATCCTCGCGATGTCCTTCGACCACCGGCTACAGCGGGATGTTCCCGTGCTTCTTCGGCGGCAACGACTCGCGCTTCGTGCGCAGTTGGCGCAGCCCGCGGACGATGTGCCGCCGGGTCTCCGACGGCATGACCACCGCGTCGACGTAGCCGCGCTCGGCCGCCACGTACGGGTTGAGGAGGGTGTCCTCGTAGTCGGCGATCAACTCCGCGCGCTTGTCCTCCAGTTGCTCCGGAGCGGTCTCGGCGAGCGTGCGGCGGTGCAGGATGTTGACCGCGCCCTGCGCGCCCATGACGGCGATCTGGGCCGTCGGCCAGGCGAGGTTGAGGTCCGCGCCCAGGTGCTTGGAGCCCATGACGTCGTACGCCCCGCCGAACGCCTTGCGGGTGATGACCGTGATCAGCGGCACGGTCGCCTCGGCGTAGGCGTAGATCAGCTTCGCGCCGCGGCGGATGATGCCGCTGTACTCCTGGTCGACGCCCGGCAGGAAGCCGGGCACGTCCACGAACGTCAGCACGGGGATGTTGAACGCGTCGCAGGTGCGGACGAACCGGGCGGCCTTCTCGGAGGCGTTGATGTCGAGACAACCCGCGTACTGCATCGGCTGGTTGGCGACGATGCCGACCGGGTGGCCCTCCACCCGGCCGAAGCCGGTGACGATGTTCGGCGCGAACAGCGCCTGCGTCTCCAGGAACTCGCCCTCGTCCAGGACGTGTTCGATCGCAGTGTGCATGTCGTACGGCTGGTTCGCGCTGTCCGGGATCAGCGTGTCGAGCTCGCGGTCCTCGTCCGTCGTCTCCAGGTCCGCCTCCTCCGGGTAGGCCGGGGCCTCGGAGAGGTTGTTCGACGGCAGGTAGGACAGGAGCGACTTGACGTACTCGATCGCGTCCTTCTCGTCGCCCGCCATGTGGTGCGCGACGCCCGAGGTCGTGTTGTGGGTGCGGGCCCCGCCCAGCTCCTCGAAGCCGACGTCCTCGCCCGTCACCGTCTTGATCACGTCGGGACCCGTGATGAACATGTGCGAGGTCCGGTCGACCATCACCGTGAAGTCGGTGATCGCCGGCGAGTAGACCGCGCCCCCCGCGCACGGGCCCACGATCAGGCTGATCTGCGGGATCACGCCGGAGGCGTGCACGTTCCTGCGGAAGATCTCGGCGAACAGGCCGAGCGCGACCACGCCCTCCTGGATCCGCGCGCCGCCGCCGTCGTTGATGCCGACGATCGGGCAGCCGGTCTTCGTCGCGAAGTCGAGGACCTTGACGATCTTCTCGCCGTAGACCTCGCCGAGCGAGCCGCCGAAGATGGTGAAGTCCTGCGAGTAGACGCAGACCGGGCGGCCGTCGACCGTGCCGTAGCCGGTCACCACACCGTCGCCGTACGGGCGGTTCTTCTCGATGCCGAAGTTCGTCGACCGGTGCCGGGCGAACTCGTCGAGCTCCGTGAACGAGCCCTCGTCCAGGAGGAGTTCGATGCGCTCACGGGCGGTCAGCTTGCCCTTCGCGTGCTGCTTCTCCACCGCGCGGGCGGAGCCGGCGTGCGTGGCCTCCTCGGTGCGGCGCTGGAGGTCCGCGAGCTTCCCCGCGGTGGTGTGGATGTCGTTCGGGTCGGACATCGGGCGCGGCTCCCTGACTTTCGCTCTGGCGCTGGCGGGCCCGGCTGCACACCGGGTACGGCGTCGGGCCGACACGCGCGGTGGGACGGGTCGGCCCGTCGTGCCCGCATCGGCCCTGGTGAGGGTTACTGGCTCGTAGCGTAGTGGCGCGGATACGCCTCGGCAGTGCGGCGTTCGCCACACGTACGGTGACCCTTATGACGTCATCCGATGCATTCGGCAGCAGCTGGTCCGACCTGGAGCGGCCGCCGCTCAACGCCCCTTCCCTGCGGCGCGCCCTCGTACGCCCCGGATCGGTGTGGACCTCGCTGGACGTGGTCGCGGCGACCGGTTCCACGCACACGGACCTCGTCGGACGGGTCCGCGAGGGGTCCGCGAAGGAGGGTGCGGTCCTCGTCGCCGAGTCGCAGAGCGCCGGGCGGGGGCGGCTGGACCGGGCCTGGAGCGCGCCGCCCCGGTCCGGTCTCTTCTTCTCCGTCGTCCTGCGGCCGACCGGCGTCCCGCCGGCCCGCTGGGGCTGGCTCCCGCTGCTCGCCGGGGTGGCGACGGCGACGGCGGTGGCCCGGGCGGGCGGCGTCGACACCGGGCTGAAGTGGCCCAACGACCTGCTCCTGACCGTCGACGGCGAGGAGCGCAAGGCCGGCGGGATCCTCGCCGAGCGGGTCGACGACCACGTCGTCCTCGGCGTCGGCCTCAACGTCACCCTGCGCGCGGACGAGCTGCCGGTCCCCACCGCCGGGTCCCTCGCGCTCGCCGGGGCCGTCGGCACCGACCGCGACCCGCTGCTGCGGGCGGTGCTGCGGTCGCTCGGCGACCGGTACGAGCGCTGGCGCTCCGCCGCCGGCGACCCGTCGGCCAGCGGGCTGCAGGAGGCGTACGCCGCGGGGTGCGTGACGCTCGGCCGGTCGGTGCGGGCGCAGCTGCCGGGGGACCGGTCGCTCGTCGGCGAGGCGGTGGCCGTCGACGGGGACGGGCGGCTCGTGCTCGCGACGGGGGACGGGGTGCAGGAGCCCGTGGGCGCCGGGGACATCGTGCACCTGCGCAACGCCTGAGGTCCGACGGGCCGCGGAGGCGGCGGCCCGTGGCCCGGTAAGGCAGTGAGCTACGGCACACCTGCCGTAAGGTTGAGGCGTTCCACGACGAAGGAGCCAGTAGGTAGTGACCGCCGACGATCCGGGCGCGGCCGCGGACATCCGGCCCGCGCAGGGCGATGGGCTTCCCGAGCCCGGCGACAACCCCCTCGCCATCCGTCTGGAGCAGCTGATCCTCGGCGCCGAGCGGCGCTACACCCCGTTCCAGGCCGCGCGGACGGCCGGCGTCTCCATGGAGCTGGCCTCCCGGTTCTGGCGGGCCATGGGCTTCGCCGACATCGGGCAGGCGAAGGCGCTCACCGAGGCGGACGTGCTGGCGCTGCGGCGGCTCGCGGGCCTCGTCGAGGCGGGCCTGCTGAGCGAGGCCATGGCGATCCAGGTCGCCCGGTCCACCGGGCAGACCACCGCGCGGCTCGCCGAGTGGCAGATCGACTCCTTCCTGGAGGGGCTCACCGAGCCGCCCGAGCCCGGCATGACCCGCACCGAGGTCACGTACCCGCTGGTCGAGCTACTCCTGCCGGAGCTGGAGGAGTTCCTCGTCTACGTCTGGCGGCGGCAGCTCGCCGCGGCGACCGGGCGGGTCGTGCAGGCCGCGGACGACGAGGAGATGGTCGACCGGCGGCTCGTCGTCGGCTTCGCCGACCTCGTCGGCTTCACCCGGCTCACCCGGCGGATGGAGGAGGAGGAACTCGGCGAGCTGGTCGAGGCGTTCGAGACCACCGCGGCGGACCTGGTCGCGGCCCGAGGAGGCCGCCTGGTCAAGACGCTCGGCGACGAGGTCCTCTTCGCCGCGGACGACGCGGGCGTCGCGGCCGAGATCGCGCTGCGCCTCGTCGAGACGATGGCGCAGGACGACACCATGCCCGAGCTGCGTGTCGGCATGGCCTTCGGCACCGTCACCACCCGCATGGGCGACGTCTTCGGCACCACCGTCAACCTCGCCTCCCGGCTCACCTCGATAGCTCCCCGCAACGCGGTGCTCGTCGACGGCGCGCTCGCCGAGGAGCTGATCCGCACGGCCGAGGCCCCCGCCTCCGAGTCCGAGGCCGCCGCGGCGGCGGAGAAGGCGCAGGCTGCGGGCGAGGAGCCCCCCGTCTACCGCTTCGGGCTCCAGCCGATGTACCAGCGCCCCGTCCGCGGCCTCGGCGTCGTCGAACCCTGGATGCTCGGCCGTCGCACGGGGCGCTAGTCCGGTCGCGGGGGCGGTGTCACGGGCGGTGCCGCTCCGCCGGTGTGCGCGGTCATGCCCGCGGCAACCGTCCGCTCCGATACGGCCGGTAGGCAGGGGGGTGTCGCGCTGCCATGATCGTGGGAACGGTCGTTAACAGGGAGGCGGTGCGCGGTGGAGAGGTTCGGGGAGTTCGTGGGGGTGCGTCGGGAGGGGTTCGTCGCGGAGGTGGTGCTGGACCGGCCGAAGGCGATGAACGCGGTGTCGACGGGGATGGCGGTGGCGATCGCTGCGGCGTGCGAGGCGGTGGGCCGCAGTGATGCGCGGGCGGTCGTGCTGAGTTCGAAGCACGAGCGCGCGTTCTGCGTGGGGGCGGATCTGAAGGAGCGGAACTCCTTCAGCGACGAGGAGTTGCTGCGGCAGCGGCCGACCGCGCGGGCCGCGTACACCGGGGTGCTGGACCTGCCGGTGCCGGCGATCGCCGCGGTGGGCGGGTTCGCGCTCGGCGGCGGGTACGAGCTGGCGCTGGCGTGCGACGTGATCGTGGCGGGGCCGGGCGCGGTGGTGGGGCTGCCGGAGGTGTCGGTGGGGGTGATCCCCGGGGGCGGGGGGACGCAGCTGCTGCCGCGCAGGGTGGGGGCCGCGCGGGCGGCGGAGCTGGTCTTCACCGGGCGGCGGGTCGAGGCCGCGGAGGCGCACCGGCTGGGCCTGGTGGACGTGCTCGCCGAGGACGCCCGCGAGGACGCGCTCGACCTGGCGCAGCGGATCGCGAGGAACTCGCCGGTCGGGCTGCGCGCGGCCAAGCGGGCGCTCCGGCTGGGGCAGGGGACGGACCTCCGGGTCGGCCTGGAGGTCGAGGACGCGGCGTGGCGCGCGGTCGCGTTCTCCGGCGACCGCAAGGAGGGCGTCGCCGCGTTCAACGAGAAGCGCGACCCGGAGTGGCCGGGGCGGTAGGCGCGGCCCTGGAGCGGTGTGTCAGACGTCGCGCCCCGGGACGGGAGCGGTCGGGCGCGCTCGGGGCGGGCCGTCCGACCGCTCGGACGGCCTCCCGTGCCGTACGGCCGCCCACCCGAGGGCGCCGTAGACGACCGCCGTCGCCGCGCCCGGCGCGAGGAGGAGCGTTCCCACGCTCCAGTCGCCGGCCGTCGCCGCGGCCAGCAGCGCGAGGGCCGTGGCGGAGGCGACCGCCACGCCGGGCCGGGAGGCCGCGGGACCGGTGCGGGCGGTCCCGCGCACGGCGGGCCAACGGGCCCCGGCGGACGCGAGGTTGGTCAGGCAGTACGTGGTGAGGACGACCGCCGCCGCGGCGCCGAGCAGCGGCGGGGTGTCCGCCCGCGGCGGGGTGCGGGCCAGGAGCGCGGTGAGCAGGAGGGCGCAGGGCAACACGGCGTACAGCGCGCCCCGGAGGGTGGCGCCGCGGGACGGCCCGGGGGCCGGGGCGGTGGCTTCGAGCCCCACCCAGCAGAACAGCAGCGGGAGCAGGGCGGCGGCGGTCCCCGGCGGGGGCCGGTCCAGGGCCAGCCACCCGGACGCCCAGGCGGCGCAGAGCAGCAGGACGAGCCCGAGCCGCAGCCGGAGCAGGAGCGGCGGCGGGCGCGTCCCGGCCAGCGCCCCGAGGGCTCCCGCGGCCAGCACCGCGAGGGCGGTCCAGCGGGCCGCCGCTCCGTCCGCGGCGAACTCGCCGGCGGCGGCCGCCACGGCGGCCTGGCCGCAGGCGAACCCGCCGAAGTAGACCGCGTGCAGGGCGCGTTCGAGCCGCGGCCCGCCCCACCGGCCCGCCGCCGCGACCGGCCCGCCCGGAACCGTCCCGCCGGCCCGGGTGAGCAGCAGGTGCCACCCGAGGAGCGCGGCGGCCAGCCCCAGCGGCACGGCCGCGGGGACGGGAGCCAGCGCGGCGGGCACCAGCAGCGACCCCGCCCCCAGAACCGCCGCACCGGCACCGAGCACGGAGCCGACCGGCCCCGCCGCGCGGACCGAGTCCGCCGCGCCGACCGGGCCCGCCCCGCTGACCGTACCCGCCGCGTCGACTGGGCCTACCGCGCTGACCGGACCTGGCGCGCGGACCGTGCCTGCCGCGCGGACCGTGTCTGCCGCGCCGACTGATTCCGCCGCTCCGACCGTGCCCGCCCCGCTGACCGGGCCTGCCGTGCTGACCGGGCCTGCCGCGCTGACCGTGCCTGCCGCGCCGACCGATTCCGCCGCGCCGACCGACCCCGTCCCGACGACCGGCCCGCGGGCCGGGCCCCGCGAGTGGCCGGCCCGCTCGTCTCCCCGTCGTGTCGTGCTCACAGCTCGTGGAAGAAGGCGGGCGGGACCGACGTCAGGGTGGTGCCCGCCGGGATCAGCGGGCCGTCGGTGCGGTCCGGCCAGGACGGCATGCGGTGGGTGGGGTCGACGGGGATGCCGAGGCGGGGGGCGAGGAAGGCCGACCAGCCGGGCATCAGGGGCGCCGCCGTCGTCGCCACGACGGCGAGGGCCTCCAGGTGGACGGCGAGGCGGCCGGCGTAGCGGTCGCGGTCGGCGGGGTCGATGCGCAGCCGCCGCAGCTCGCCCAGGTCCCGCACCCCGGTGGCGACCGCCGCGGCCAGCGCCCGCGCCGCGACCTGCGGGGACAGCGACTCCGCCGCGAGCGAGCCGGCGACGTCCGCCGGCAGCCCGTCCAGGACCGCGGCCAGCGGGCCTGCCGCGGAGGCCGGGCCGGGCTCCGCCGTCGGGATGGTGCCCTCGAAGTCCTCGACCACCATCGCCGCGAGCGTGCGGGTCCAGGTCTCCACGCCGCCGACCAGCACGTCCTGGACGGTCGCCGCGAACTCCTTGGCGGCGAAGTTGGTCTGCTCGCGCTCCGGGCCGGTCAGGGCGAGGTGGAAGCGCAGGGCGTCGCCGGACACCTGGCGCAGGAAGTCGCCGCCCCAGATGGCGTGGTCGCGGCTGGTGGAGAACTTCTCGCCCTCCAGGCGGTAGAACTCGTTCGTCACCACCTGGGCGGGCAGCGTGGCGGAGCCCTCGGCGAGGAGCAGCGCCGGCCACAGGACGGCGTGCGAGAACGAGCAGTCGAAGCCGATGAAGTTCACGATCCGGGTCTCCGGGTCGGCCCACTGCCGCTCCCAGCGGGACGGTTCGCCCTCGCCCTCCGCGAGCCGGGCGCTCGCGGCGACGTAGCCGAAGATGCCGCTGAACCAGGTGTCGAGGATGTGCCCCTCCCAGCCGGCGAGCGGGACGGGCACGCCGTAGTCGGCGATCCGGCTGACCGGGGTCAGCGGCAGCTCGCGGGCGAACAGCGCGTCGAGGTAGGCCCGTAGCCGCGGCCGCCACTCGGCGTGCTCCTGGGCCTGCGCGTAGTAGGCGAGCAGCCGGTCGCGGTACTCCTCCAGGGGCAGGCAGATCCGCTCCAGCGTCCGCACCTCGGGCGTCTCCCAGCACGCCGTGCACCGCGGGTTCGCGAGCCCGGTCGTCTCCTGCGGCAGCCCGCAGGCCTCGCAGTAGACGCCGTCGGACGGGTCGCCGCAGAACTGGCACTCGCCCCGCACCTCGGCCTCGTAGAGGTTCCGCTCGCATCCCGTGCAGTGGAAGACGGGCAGTTCGCGGGTGACGAGGCGGCCCTGCTCCCACAGCGAGGTGAAGTAGCGCTGGACGATCTCCGTGTGCCGGGCGTCGGTCAGCGGGCGGGTGAAGAAGTCGTGGTGCATCGCCCCGAGGGACAGCGTCTCCTCCATCCGGTTGCCGAAGGTGAACGCCGCCCGGTGCGCGGTCCAGCCCAGCTCCGCGGCCCGGCGCGGCACGTAGCAGGAGTGCTCGTCGGAGTACCCGACGTAGGAGACGTCGTGGCCGCGCTGGCGCAGGTGGCGGGTGAGGATGTCGGCGCCGAGGAACGGGCCGGCGAGGTGCCCCAGGTGCAGGTCGCCGTTGGGGTTCGGCGGGGCGCTGGTGACGATGTACGTGGTCATGGCGGGGATCTCCTGGAGGGGGGAAGGGCGGGCGGGGCGGAAGAGTGTGCGGGCGGGGGCGGCCGAGGGGCGCGGGCACGGGGTGCACCGGCGCCCCGACCGGCCCTCCGCGTCAGGCGAGTGCGCGGTCCTCCGGCGGGGTGGCCGTGGTGAGCGCGGGTGGTCCGGGCTGGTGGAGGCGGGAGGCCGCCGCGGTGACGCGCGCGCCGGGCGGCAGGTCGTCGAGGACGACCGCGTGCGCGCCGATCCGCGCGCCCGCGCCGACCGTCACGGGACCGAGGACGCTGGCCCCCGTGCCGATGACGACGCCGTCGCCGACCACGGGGTGCCGGCGGGTGCCCGCGGGGCGGCGGAAGTCCTTCCACCAGCCCGCCGAGCCCAGCGTGACCTGGTGGTACAGCATCACGTCGTCCCCGACCCGCACGGTCTCGCCGATCACCACGCCCGTGCCGTGGTCGACGAAGAACCGGCGTCCGATCACCGCCCCCGGGTGGATCTCGATGCCGCTGACGGCCCGCGCGGCCAGGGACAGCGCCCGCGCGGTGAGCCGGTGGCCGTCCTTCCACAGCCGGTGGGCGATCCGGTAGGTCCACAGGGCGTGGATGTGCGGGTAGAGCAGCGCCTCGCGCCGGCTGCGCGCGGCGGGGTCCTTCGCCAGCACCGTGGCGACGTCCTCGGCGAGCACGGCGAGGACGGATCGGCTGCGCGCCGGGGGCAGGGGGTGGACGAGCCGCATCCCGGCCTCCGCGGGTTCGCCGTCACATGTGGTCATAGGGGACCTCCGGCAGGAACGGGCGGTGCTCGTCGAAGCGCTGCGGACGGTAGGGGTCGAGGAGGGGCTGCGCGGCCTTGCCGACGACGGCCCCGCCCTCGGTGATCTCGGCCGCGGCGAGTTCGGCGACGGCCGGGGCGGTCTTGAAGCCGCCGCCGCTGAAGGCGAGGGCGAGGTAGAGCCCGTCGGGGCCGGCCGGGCCGATCGCGGGCCGCTTGTCGGCGGTGTAGCCGTCGAAGCCGGCGCGGGTCCCCGCGAGCGGGGCCCCGGCCAGGGCCGGCACCCGGCGGGAGAGGTTCGCGACCGCCGCGCCGACCTCGTCGGCGGTCAGGGGCGCCGGGGCGCCGTCGAGGGACATCTCCGGGGCGCTGGGCACCCCGAAGAAGAGGCGGTCGAGGCCCTCGGGCCGGAAGTAGGCGCCGATCGTGTCGTCCACGCAGGTCGGCACCGAGGCGGGCGAGCCGCGGAGGCCCGCGCGGTCCACCTCGGCCTGCGCGACGCCGATCCGGCGCGGCGCGACGGGCACCCGGACGCCCAGGTGCGCGGCCGGGACGGCCCCCCAGGCGCCGCCCGCGAGGACGACCAGGGGGGCGAGGACTGGGCCGAGCGTGGTCTCCACGCCGGTGACCGCGCCACCGCGCTCGACCACCCGCAGCACCCGTACGCCCTCCAGGACGGTGACGCCGAGCCGCCGGGCGGCGGCGGTCAGGGCGAGCGCGGTGGCCGCGGGGTCGGCGTAGCCGCCGTCGGGCTCCCAGACCGCCGCGCCGACGCCGTCGGTGGACAGGCCCGGGTAGAGGGCGGGCAGGTCGGCCGGGTCGACGAGGCGGCTGCGGTGCTCGCCCGCCGCCTCGGCCGCGCGGGCGTGGTTGCGGTGCAGCGCGTCGGCGTGCCGCTCGCCGACCAGCATGACGAACCCGGTGCGGCGGTATCCGCAGTCACCGCCGACGAGGTCCGCCCAGTGCTCGAAGAAGGGCAGGCCGCGGGCGGCGAGCGCGGTGTCGGCGGCGGCCGTGTGGTGGAGCCGCAGGAGGCCGCCGGACCGGGAGGTGGCGCCCTCCGCGCCCGCCCTGCCCTGCTCGCAGACGACGACCCTGCCCAGGCCCGCCCGGGCCAGCGCGTGGGCGAGGGCCGCGCCCACCACCCCCGCGCCGACCACGACGGCGTCGGCGGTACGTGGCCCGCTCACGCCGTCGTCCCGGCGGTCGCGTCGGGAGCGGGCGTGGCGGGGGCCGGCGCGTCGGGAGCGGGCGCGTCAGGGGTCGGCGCGGCGGTGCCGGTGGCCGGGTCGATACCGAACTCCCGTGCCCAGTGCGCCCGTTCGCGGGCTATCGCGTCGCTGCCGTTCCACCAGACGGTGATGAAGCGCAGCCGGGTCGTGCCGTCGTTGGTGAGGTCGTGGTCGGTGAACGGGGTGATGAAGACGGTGTCGCCGGCGCCGACCCGCCGGGTCTCCTCGCCCTGGCGCATGATGCCGCTGCCCTCGACGACGAAGAACATCTCGTTCTCGTCGTGGGAGTGCGCGGTGGACGTCGCGCCGGGTGCCACGTCCACCCAGGCCCCGCCCCAGAAGGGCTCCTTCACCGCGTCGTTCCAGGGGAAGATCCGGCGGCCGGAGACGTTGTACGCCTCCTCGAAGGTCATGTCCTCGGGGGCGGTGGTGAACACGTGCATCGCAGTTCCTCTCGGGGCGGGCGGGCGGGTGCGGAGGCGGGGCGGTCGGGGTGGGGCGGACGGGGGCAGGGACCGGTCAGGCGGGCACGGGGTGGCGGCCGGGGTCGGCGCCGGCCGGACGGGCCCCCCGGGGCCCGGCGGCCCCCGCGGCGGGCCGCGGCCGCTCCTCGACCCGCCGCCGC
Organism: Streptomyces sp. NPDC060194; assembly: GCF_042728285.1. Lineage (NCBI taxonomy): Bacteria > Bacillati > Actinomycetota > Actinomycetes > Kitasatosporales > Streptomycetaceae > Streptomyces > Streptomyces sp. NPDC060194. The sequence continues at coordinate 21,201 of NZ_JBHWZH010000061.1, forward strand.
AGGTCGCGGTGGACGGTGTCGGCCTTGTCGGCCATCTGGCTGAAGGAGGTGGCGCTGGCGATGCCGTGCCGCCACTCGGTCATCCCGTCGAGGTAGATCCCGACCTCGCACCGCTCGTCGGTCTCGGCGCGGAAGGCGCGGGTGACCGCGAGCCGGCCCTCCTCCCGGCGCAGGTGGGCGGCGAACGGGGCCAGTGGGGCGGGGAGTTCGGGCTCGGTGTAGCCGGTGCAGAGGATGACGGCGTCGACCTCCAGGAGCCCGGCCTCGCGGGTGAAGACCTCGGCCGTCTCCAGCCGGACGCCGGTGGCGGTGGCCTCGACGCCGGTGACCTCCGTGCGCCGGTGCAGGTGGAGCCGGTCGGCGCCGGTCAGCCGGTCCTGGTAGGCGGCCTGGTAGAGGGCGGTGGAGACGTCGGGGTCGACGGCGGAGTAGTTCGTCGCCCGGGCCTGGCCGAGGGCCCGTTCCCGGGCGGGGCCGCGCAGCCCGTAGAAGTAGTCGGTCGCCTCGGGGAAGTAGGCCTCGTTGCTGAAGTGCCCCAACTCGTAGAGGCGGAAGCCCTGGTGGCGGACGAGGGAGTGGATCTGCGCGGCGGGATCGGCGGCGGCGAGGTGGAGCACGGTCTCGCCGGCGGTCTGCCCGGCCCCGATGACGGCGTACCGCCGCACCGGCTCGCCCGATGCGGCGAGGGCCTGCATACGGGGCAGGAACTCCGACGCGTGGAAGACCCGTTCGCCCACCGCGTCCGCGAACACGGCCGGTATGCGCGGCACATGGCCGGTGGCGAGCACGACGTTGCGTCCCAGGTGCTCGTGGAGCGTCCCGTCGCGCGGGTCGCGGCTCACCACCCGGGCGGTGCGCACCACCCCGTCGCCGTCGGCGACCGGCTCGACCCGCAGCACCTCCCGGTGGTACTCGGGCGCCGTCCTGACCTGCGCCGCCGCCCACTGCACGTACTCCGACCACTCCAGCCGGCTGACGTAGCCGCCGAGCAGGGTGAAGGGGTAGAAGCGGCCGCTGCCGTGCAGGAAGCGGGTGAAGGTGAAGCGGGAGCCGGGGTCGCGGGGGGTGGCGAGGTCGCGCAGGAAGTGGTGCTGGATGTCGGTGCCCGGCAGCACCTGGTGGGGCTGCCAGGCGGAGTCGGCGGCGCGCTCCAGGTACGCCGCGCGGAGCGCGGGGGCGCCGGGGCGGGTGTCGTCGTGGTCCTCGACGGCGGCGGCGAGCGCGATGCCGGAGGGGCCGAAACCGGCCACGACGACGTCGTGGACGGGCGGCGCGGTGGGGGTGTGCACGGTGTCCCTCCAACGGGTCCGCAGGGATGGCCGCGGGCACGGGCGTGCGCGGCGCGCGTGCGCGCGGGAGGCGCGCGGCACGCGGGGTGGGGGCCTGCCGGGGCCGGGCGGGCCGCCCCGGTGGTCCGGGGCGACCCCGCCGGCGGGGCTCAGCCGGCGGCGATCAGCCGCTCGGCGGGCGCGGGCGGGGCCGGCGGCAGCGGGGCGTCCTGCGGGAGGGCCCCGAGGAACCCGCCGGCGGGCGCCGCCGCGGCGGGGCGTGCGGTCCCGAGCCGGGCCGCGAGGGCGTCGGCGAGCCGGCCGGCGCGCAGCGACAGCAGGCTGAAGGAGCCGGCGTCGCCGATGCCGTGGCTGGACTCGCAGAGCCCGTTGAGGAAGACCGGCGGCAGCGACTCGCCGTCGCGCGGCCGGAGTTCGTAGTCCTTGGCGACCTCGAGGCGTCCGTCGGCCTCGGTGCGCAGCAGGTCCCGCAGCGGGGCGAGCAGCGGCGGGCAGAGCTCCTCGTGGGCGCCGGGGCCGAGGTTGCGGAAGCCGGTGGCTAGCACCGCGAAGTCCACGGTGTCGTCGACGGTCCCGCCGGTGTGCAGCTCGCGGAAGCGCAGCCGCACGGACCGGTCGGCGACCTCCACCGCCGTCGCCTCGTGGCTGCCGTGCACGAACAGCCTCTGGTCGCCGTCGAGTTCCTGCTCGTAGATCGCCAGGTACAGCTCCTTGAGCACGTCCCCGTCGGCCGACGAGTAGTTCGTGGCCCGCATGTAGTCGTCGAGTGAACGGCGGCTCTGCGGGCTGGCGTTGAAGTAGTAGTCGGTGAACTCCGGGAAGTAGCCCTCCTCGCTGAACGGGCTGGTGTCCTTCAGCCGCAGCGAGTGCGCCCGGCTGTAGGTGACGACCCGGGCCCGGGGGAACCTGCGGTGCAGGTCGAGGGCGAGTTCGACGGCGCTCTGGCTCCCGCCGACGACGGCCACCGCCTCGGGGTCGCGCTCGGCGGTCAGCGCCCGCAGCCGGGGCAGGTACTGGGTGAGGTGGAAGACGCGGTCGCCCGCCACCCGGTCGTAGGGGGCCGGCAGGTACGGGGTGCGGCCCGGCGCGACGACGAGGGCGCGCCCGAGGTAGCGGTCGCCGCGGACGGTGGTGACGGCGTACAGCTCCTCGCCGTCCACCTCGGTCCGCTCGATGGCGGCGGCCCGCTGGTCGCAGTCGACCAGGTGCGCGAACTGGTCGGCGGCCCACCGGATGTAGCCGGCGTACTCCTTGCGCAGCGGGAACTCCACCGGCAGGTTCAGGTGCCGGATCAGCCTGCCCTGCTCGTGCAGGTAGTTGAGGAAGCTGTAGCGGCTGCGCGGGTTGCGCAGGGTGACCAGGTCGCGGCTCGGGTGGTTCTGGATGTCCGATCCGTCGAGCAGCATGCCCGGCTGCCACTCGGGCCTGGTGCGGGCCTCCAGGAAGCGGGCCGTGAGCCCGGGGCGGTTCTCCTGGAGGGCGATGGCCAGGGCCAGGTTGGCGGGGCCGAAGCCGATCCCGAGGACGTCGACGACCGGACGGGTGGTGGAGGGCACGGATGTCTCCTGACACGGGGTTCGTGGGTCTCGAACGGGCACGACCACCCCCTCGGCGTGCGTGCGCGGGCACGGCGCGGCCCCCGTCCGGCGGAGCCGGACCGGTGGAGGGCGAAGGGGCCCGGCGCGGGGCGGGGCGACGGACGGGGCCGGGGCCCGGCGGGAGTGGTCCCGCGGGGCGGCGGGCGCGTCGCGAGCGGCGGCCGGGGGAGGGGTGGGGTCCCGCCGCCCGCGGGGCGGGCGGCGGGGGCGGGTCAGCGGGAGGACTCGGAGGGCTCCGCCGGCTCCGCGGGGCCGGCGGAGCCGCGGCCCGGAGCGGGGGTGACGCTGACGAGGAGGCAGGCGCAGGCGGCGAGGGCCGCGCTGGCCAGGGTGGCGACGGTGTAGCTGCCGGTCAGGTCGGCGAGGCTGGCGCCCGCCTGGCTGCCGATCGCGGTGCCCGCGGCGTGGATCGCCCAGACCAGGCCCATGCCCGTGCCCCGCACCCGGGCGGGCAGTGCGCCCGCCGCCCACATCGTGGTGGCGACGACCGTCGCCAGGTAGCTGATGCCGAAGACGATGCCGAAGGCCATCACCGGCACCGGCTCCTCCGCGACGCTCACCAGCAGCATGGCCGCGCCGCGCAGCGCGTACGCGCCGACCAGGACCGCCTTGATCAGACCGCGGTCGCACAGCCAGCCGGCCAGCAGGCCGCCGGCCACCTCGAAGACGCCGAGCAGCACGATCGCCGTCGAGCTGGTGGTGTCGCCCATGCCGTGGTCGTGGACCATCGGCACGAAGTGCACGTCGATGAAGGCCATCGTCACGCCGCAGGAGAAGAACGCGACGGCGAGCACCTTCAGCTCCCGCACCCGCACCGCGGCCTTCAGCCGCTCCCCGAACGTCAGGTGCGCGACGGCGGCCTGCTGCGCCTTCTCCTCGGACTCCGTCGGCGCGTCGACGGCGACCTCGGCCTCGGCGCCCGTCAGGCGGGCGGAGCTGCGGGCGGTCAGCACGGCGAGCGGGGTCAGGACGAGCAGGAACACCAGGCCGGTGACGAGCAGCACCGACTCCCAGGTGGTCCCGTTGTCCAGCCACGACCACAGCGGCACGAGGACGATGAAGCCGACCGCCGCGCCGTTGGTGAGCAGGGCGTAGATGAGCCCCTTGCGGCCCTCCCGGAACAGCTCGTCCACCAGGACGCCGAGCGGGACGAAGGACAGCATGACGAAGGCGAAGGCCGCGACGACGCCGTAGACGACGATGAACAGCCACAGCTGCCCGGCGAGCGCGCAGCCGATGAAGGAGACGCCGGCGAGCGCGGTGCCGATGGCGAGGGTGGCGGCCCCGCCGACGCGGTCCGCGATCCCGCCGACCAGCGGCGAGGCGACGGCGGTGATCACCGCGAAGAGCGTGGTGGCGGTGGCCAGGGCGCCGCGTGAGCTGTCGAAGGAGTCGGCGATCGGCAGGAAGTACACCTGGACGGTGTTCTTCAGCGCCGACCCCGCCAGCGAGAGCAGGAACGCGGAGGCGGCGAGCAGCACCACCAGGAGGCGCACGCGCGCCCCCCGCGGGGGGGAGGAGGAAGGACGGAGTCCTGTGGAGGTCATGCCGGTTCCGTTCGGATGGGGGGTGGGGGTCAGGCCGCGGGCGCGGTGCGGGGGCGGCGCACCTGGTAGGGGGCGCCGGTCTCGTCGTAGGCCTGCCGGAAGTCGAAGGCCTCCGGGGTGGAGCCGAGGGTGTCGATGCGCGCCAGCCGGTCGCAGGCGTCCTGCCAGGTCGGGACGGTGCCCTCCGGCAGCCACCAGGCGGCGTAGAGCCGGTGGGGCAGGGCGACGAACCACTCGCGGCGGTTGCGCAGCGCGTGCAGGTGGAGGTCGGAGTAGGCGTAGGCGTACACCGACTCCAGGTCCTGCCACACCGACAGGGTCGAGGCCCGGGTGTCGGTGTCGTCGTCCCGGCCGCCGGTGTAGTAGGCGGGCGCGGCGAACATGCCCCAGTCGCCGTAGTCCCGGCCGAAGTTGGTCCACTTCGTGGTCACGGTGTCGACGGCGGTGGCGCGGGCCACGAAGCCGGGGGCGGTCTCGGAGGCGCCGAAGACGAGCGGCTCCAGCTCGTTGAAGGCGTCGTTTCCCTCGTGCGGGTAGGGGTGCTTGAGGACGGCGAACGTGGTGAACGCGACATGGGCCACGACAGGATTCCTCGGGTGGTGGAGGGCGGGCGGAGCGGACGTCGTCGTCCGGGCCGGTGCGTCGGAAGGCGTCCGGCGGCAGTCGAAGTCTGTCCATCCGCCGGTGGCCGTGTCACCGGATTCCCGCGGCACGAAAGCGCTTTGGCAGAAGTGTGCCGCCGCCCCGCCGTGCCGCGCCCGCGGTTCCGCCCTTCGCTAGAGCAGTCCCAACTCCATGGCGCGCTGGCCCAGTTGGAAGCGGCTGCGCGCGTCGAGGCGCTCCATCAGGTCGGAGATCAGCCGCCGTTCGGTCCGCAGGCTCACGCCGAGCCGGCGGGCGGCCGCCTCGTCCGTGCAGCCCTGGGCCAGCAGCCGGAGCAGCTCGCGGTACTGCGAACCGGGGTCGTGCAGGTCGCGCTTGAGGGGGGTGCCGAAGGGCACGGCCGTCGCCCATACCGACTCGAAGAGCGCCACGAACGCGGCCACCGCGCCCGGCTCCTCGATCACCACCGCTCCGCGCGAGCTGTCCTCGGGGTCCAGCGGGGCGAGCGCGGTCCGGGCGTCCACCACGAACATCCGCATCGGCAGCGACGGCACCACCCGGATCCGGTGGTCGAGCGAGAGCAGCCAGCGGGCGTGCTCGACGCTGCCGGGGTCGTTGCGCAGGCTGTCCAGGTAGATCGTGCGGGAGACGACGCCGCGCGCGGCCAGCTGCTCGGACAGCGGCCGGCTCGCCGCCCGGTTCTCCGGCGTCTGCGGGCCGCCGGGCGCGAAGCCCATCGTCTCCCGGCGCGCTCCGTCCGTCAGCGCCGTCAGCCGCCGCCGCACCGCGTCGAGCCCGACGAGCCGTTCGACCTCCGTCGTCGCCGGGTCGGGCGAGGCGGCCGCGTAGCTCTTGAGGAGTTCGGCCGCGGCGGCCCGGCTCGCCGTCAACTCCATCTGTCTTCGCGCCACTTCGGCCTGCTGCTGCGCGTACAGCGCCTCCAGCGCGAGCTGCGGTGTGATCACCCGCAGCCGGCCCCCGGGCCCGGTCCCCGCTTCGAGCAGCGACAGGTCGGCCAGCTGGTCGAGGGCTGCGCGGACCTGCTCGGGCGCCCAGTCGAGCCGCTCCGCGAGGTCCGCCACCCCCAGGTCCGGGTCCCCCAGCATCAGTCGGTAGAGCCGGTCGGAATCAGGCGTCAGCCCCAGAGCCGTCAGCACAGCACCCCCCATGTTGTGTGCCGATCATCACGGCATTTTCGTGCAACGGCAACATCGTGCCCGGATCGCGGACCATGGATTCGGCGTTTCAGGACACAGGGTGGGAACCATGCTCCTCCTGCCGTTCAGGATCACCAGCGCCCGCGCCCCGGCCGACTCGTGTCAGGTGCGACTCCTCTCCGAGCTGCTCAACGAGCGCCTCAGCACGGTCGGTTGGGCGGAACACCAGCGCATCCACGTCTCCCGGGCCGGCCTCGTCGGCGCCGTCTTCTGCGTCGAGCGCCGCCGCGAGGAGGCGCACCGCGCCCTGCCCGGGCTCCTGGCGGCCACCGTCGGTGCGATCGCCGCGCCGGCCGAGTGGCGCGTCGAGACCTACGAGTAGGCCGTCGGTCCGCGGGGCGGTCGGCGCCCCGCCCGGCACAGTCGTGTCAGAGCCAGTTCGTGCCAGCCGAAAGGCGCGACGTGAGCCATCCGGGCCGGAAAGCTGTGACGTGTCGCCGCGGCCCCCGCTCGCACCGGAGGGCCGGCGCACCCCGCACCGTGCACCGCGCACTCCGTTCCGCGCACTTCCGCACCTTTCGCCGCGCCCCACGTCCTCGTACCGCCCCGCCGTGCTCGAAGGAGCTCAGACATGCGTATCCGCGCTGCCGTCCTCGCCCTCACCGCCGCCCTCCTCGCCCTGGGCGCCACCGCCGGCCCGACCGCCGGCGCCGACACCGTCCGCACCGTCGCCGAGCCCGGCTGGCAGCGGCTCGCCCCGGCCGCCTCGGTCAACGAGCCCGGCTGGCAGTGACGGCCCCGCCCTCCCGGTCCCGCGTCCCGCACTCCCCACATCTGGAGCACACGATGTCCCTCACCGAATCCGCCCCGGTCACCCTCCCGCCGATCCCGAGCGCCCCGAGCGTCTTCGAGGCCCTGGAGTCGCGGGTGCGGAGCTACTGCCGCGGCTGGCCTAAGGTGTTCGACCGCGCGCAGGGCAGCCGGCTGTACGACGAGGACGGCCGCGGCCACCTCGACTTCTTCGCCGGGGCCGGCTCCCTCAACTACGGGCACAACGACCCCGTCCTCAAGCGCGCCCTCCTCGCCCACCTGGAGCGCGACGGCATCGTCCACGGTCTTGACATGTCCACGACCGCAAAGCGGGAGTTCCTGGAGACGTTCCGCGAGCTCGTCCTCGCCCCCCGCGGGCTGCCGCACAAGGTGATGTTCCCCGGCCCCACCGGGACCAACGCCGTCGAGGCGGCGCTGAAACTCGCCCGCAAGGTCAAGCGGCGCCCGACGGTGGTCTCCTTCACCAACGGCTTCCACGGCATGTCGCTCGGCTCCCTCGCCGTGACCGGCAACTCCGCCAAGCGCGCCGGCGCCGGCGTCCCGCTCACCCACACCGTCCCCATGCCCTTCGACGGCTACCTCGGCGACGACGTCCCCACGCTCGCCTACTTCGAGCGCCTCCTCGACGACCCCGCCTCCGGCCTCGACCGCCCCGCCGCCGTCATCGTCGAGACCGTGCAGGGGGAGGGCGGCCTCAACGTCGCCCGCGCCCAGTGGCTGCGCGACCTCGCCGCGCTCTGCGCCCGGCAGGACATGCTGCTCATCGTCGACGACATCCAGATGGGCTGCGGGCGCACCGGCCCGTTCTTCTCCTTCGAGGACGCCGGCATCACCCCCGACATCATCACCCTCTCCAAGTCGCTCAGCGGCTACGGCCTCCCCTTCGCCCTCACCCTGCTCGCGCCCGGGCTCGACGTCTGGGAGCCCGGCGAGCACAACGGCACCTTCCGCGGCAACAACCCCGCCTTCGTCACCGCCACCGCCGCCCTGCGCGCGTTCTGGTCCGACGACACCCTCGAGCAGCGCACCCGCCTCCTCGGCGCGCAGGTCGAGCGGGTGCTGCGCTCGATCGCCGCCCGCCACCGCACCGAGGTCGCCGGCGTCCGCGGCCGGGGCCTGGCCCAGGGCATCGTGTTCCACGAGCCCGGCCGCGCCACCCGCGTCGCCCGCCGGGCCTTCGACCTCGGACTGCTGATCGAGACCGCGGGGCCGCGCGACGAGGTCCTGAAGCTGATGCCGCCGCTCACGATCACCACCACCGAACTGGAGGAGGGCCTGGCGATCGTCACCCGCGCCGTCCACGAGACGGCCTGACGACGGCCTCGCCGCCCCGCCGCCCCCGCCGGCGCCCGCCGACCCGCCGCCCGCCCGACAGGACGAACCCGCGGCACGTTCGTAACCTGGAGTGATGGGTGAGGACGTACGGCTACGGGGAGTGGTCGCGCTGGCGCAGGGGATGGCCGCCGCCGTGACCGCGCAGGAGACGTGGCGCGCCGCGGCGGAGGGGGCGCGGGGCGCGCTCGACGGCAGCTTCGCCGCGCTCTCCCTGTGGGAGCGGGGCGAGGGCCGGCTGCGCGTCCTCGTCAACGCGGGGGAGCGGGCGGCGGAGGAGCAGGAGTTCCCCGAGGACGAGACCTACCCGGTGCACCAGTTCCCGGAGATCGCCGAGTTTCTGCACGAGCGGTGGTGCCGAGGCGGCGAGCCGCACGCCTGGGTCGAGACCAGCGAGGGGCCGGCGGGGCCGGCCGGGTACGTCCACCAGCGGGTCGCCGCGCTGCGGCGGCGGGGGCGGGGCTGCTGCGTGGTCGCGCCGATCGTGCTGAACGGGCGGGCGTGGGGCGAGCTGTACGTGGCGCGGCCGCTGGGCGCGCCCCTGTTCGGACGCGCGGACGCGGACTTCGCGACCGTGCTCGCCGCGGTCGTCGCGGCCGGGATCGCGCAGAGCGAGCGGCTGGAGGAGGCGCAGCGGCTCGCCTTCACCGACCCGCTCACCGGGCTCGCGAACCGGCGCGCGGTCGACCTGCGGCTCGACGAGGCGGTCGAGCGCCACGTACGGGAGCCGGGGGTCGTCGTCAGCCTGATGGTGTGCGACCTGAACGGGCTGAAGCGGGTCAACGACTCGCTCGGCCACGAGGTCGGCGACCGGCTGCTCGAACGGTTCGGGTCCGTCCTGTCCGTCTGCGGCGCGATGCTGCCCGGGGCGCTGGCCGCGCGGCTCGGCGGGGACGAGTTCTGCCTGCTCGCCGTCGGCGTGCCGGTGGAGGAGGTCGTACGGGTCGCGGAGGAGGTGTGCGCGCGGGCCGGTGAGCTGGACCTCGGCGAGGGCGTCGCCTGCGGGGTCGCCTCCACGGGCTACCCGGTCGGCGAGGTCACCAGTGCGCGCCGGCTGTTCCGGCTGGCCGATGCGGCGCAGTACCGGGCGAAGGGGGAACGGCTCGGGAAGCCGGTCGTCGCGGGGCGCGACGGGGGGGTGGTCGGGCTCGCCGACACGGCGGCCGAGCGGCCGGCGGGCGAACGTCGCCACCTGCGGGGGCGCGAGCGGTAGGAGGAGCGGGGGGTTCGCCCCGCACGCCCCCCTCGCGGCTCCGCGGGGGCCTTGGGCGGCTGGCTGCGAGGGTTTCGCGGCTCCGCCGCGGGTACCGGCCTCCGGCCGGTGGCCTCAATCGCCGGCCGGGCTGATTTTCTTGGCCTTCGTTCGCGGTCACCGTGCGGGTCGTGACACGCATCGATTCACTCCGTACGCTGCTGAATATGGATATGCAGCAGCCGCACACCGTCGTGCTCCACCCCACCGGCACCACCCCGGGCGACGTGCTCGCCGTGGCCCGCCACCGCGCCCGTGTCGAGCTCGCGCCCGACGCCGTCGCCGCGCTGGAGCGGGCGCGGGCGACCGTCGACGCGCTCGCGGCGAAGCCGGAGCCGGTGTACGGGGTGTCGACGGGGTTCGGGGCGCTGGCCAGCCGGCACATCGGCACCGAGCTGCGCGCGCAGCTGCAGCGGAACATCGTGCGGTCGCACGCGGCGGGGATGGGGCCGCGGGTGGAGCGGGAGGTCGTGCGGGCGCTGATGTTCCTGCGGCTGAAAACGGTGTGCTCGGGGCACACGGGGGTGCGGCCGGAGGTCGCGCGGACGATGGCGGACGTGCTGAACGCGGGCATCACGCCCGTGGTGCACGAGTACGGGAGCCTCGGCTGCTCGGGCGACCTCGCCCCGCTGTCGCACTGCGCGCTGACGCTGATGGGGGAGGGTGACGCGGAGGGCCCGGACGGAAGCGTGCGCCCGGCCGGGGAGCTGCTCGCGGAGCACGGGATCGCGCCCGTGGAGCTGCGGGAGAAGGAGGGCCTCGCGCTGCTCAACGGCACCGACGGCATGCTGGGCATGCTGCTGATGGCGCTGGCGGACCTCCGCACGCTCTACCGCTCGGCCGACGTCACCGCCGCGATGACCCTGGAGGCGCTGCTCGGCACCGACAAGGTGCTGCGCCCCGAGCTGCACGCGATCCGCCCGCAGCCGGGGCAGGCGGTGGCCGCGGCGAACATGGCGGCGGTCCTGAAGGGCTCGGGCCTCGTGGGGCACTTCCAGGCGGGCGAGGCGCCGCGGGTGCAGGACGCGTACTCGGTGCGGTGCGCGCCGCAGGTGGCGGGGGCCGGGCGGGACACGCTGGCGCACGCCGAGCGGGTCGCGGAGAACGAGCTGGCCGCCGCCGTCGACAACCCGGTGGTGCTGCCGGACGGCCGGGTGGAGTCGAACGGGAACTTCCACGGGGCGCCGGTGGCGTACGTCCTGGACTTCCTCGCGATCGCGGCCGCGGACCTGGGCTCCATCGCGGAGCGGCGGACGGACCGGCTGCTCGACCGCAACCGCTCGCACGGCCTGCCCGCGTTCCTCGCGGACGACGCCGGGGTCGACTCCGGGCTGATGATCGCCCAGTACACCCAGGCCGCCCTCGTCAGCGAGATGAAGCGGCTCGCGGTGCCGGCGTCGGCGGACTCGATCCCGTCGTCGGCGATGCAGGAGGACCACGTCTCGATGGGCTGGTCCGCGGCGCGCAAACTGCGGACCGCTGTGGAGAACCTCACCCGGATCGTCGCGGTGGAGATGTACGCCGCGACCCGGGCGGTCGAACTGCGGGAGGGTCTGACGCCCGCGCCCGCGACCCGCGCGGTGATCGACGCGGCGCGCGCGGCCGGGGTCCAGGGGCCGGGACCGGACCGCTACCTCGCCCCCGACCTGGCGGCGGCGGAGGCGTTCGTCCGGAGCGGGGCGCTGGTCGCGGCGGCGGAGACGGTGACCGGGCCGCTGGGCTGAACCCGCCCGCGGGGCGCGGCGGTCGGGGCCCGGGAGGGGCCCCGACCCCGGCGCTAGAAGGCCCGGCGCTGCTGTCGCGCCGAGAGGGCGACGAACCCCGCGCCGACCGTCAGGAAAGCCGTCCCGCCGACGACGTACGGCGTGGTGTCGACGCCGCCGGTCTCCGCGAGCCGCAGCTCGGACGCGGGGGCCGCGTCCGTCGTGCGCTCCTCGGCGGCGCCGGGCGCGCCGCGGTCGGCGGACCGGTTCGCGGCGGCGGTGGTGTCGCGTGCGGCGGTGTCGCGCGCGGTGGTGCTGGAGTTGAGCTTCTGGGACCCCCCTGGGGCGTCGTTCTCGCCCGTCGCGTTCGCGGTCGGGACGAACCACAGCCCGCAGAGCAGGGCTCCCGCGGCGGTGGCGGTCAGAAGAGGTCGGCGTACGGACGACACTCGATCGATCCCCTTATGGTGCTGGCGAATTGGCCGTCGTAAGGGCCGATGGTAGTGACCGCGACGGGGTAGAAGGAAGAGTTGGCCCGGGTGAGGATTCCGCTTCTTTCCGTGACCTGCCCCACGCGGCACACGTTCGGGTGATCATGGGTCGGGCCGGGTGGAGGCGGTTCGTTCCGCTTCGGCCGGGCAGGCGCGTACGGGGACCGTACGGTGACGTGGTGTTCGCCACATGTCCGGCGGACGTGGAACCGGACTTAGGGTGCAAGTGTTCTCAACCTGTGCGGGATCCTGATCGGGGGCCGGCGGCGACGGCGGCTCCCCAGAACGGCAACGATGGAGAAGTGTGTGATGACGGTAGCCAGGCGGCGGAAGGGCATGACCGCCCTGTCCGCTCTGCTCGGCGGCGTCCTGCTGCTCTCCGCCTGTAGTGGCGGGGACAGCGAGGGCGCCGGCTCCTCCGGCGGCGACAAGGGCGGCTCGAAGGACTCCCAGGCGGCGGTCGACGAGGCGGCGGCGAAGGACACCTCGGTCGCCCGAATAGCGATCACCCCCAAGGACGGCTCGGACAACGCGTCCATCAACAACGCCGCCAAGGTCTCCGTGACCAAGGGCACGCTCACCGACGTCACCATGGAGACGGCCGACGGCAAGGCCGTCGAGGGTGAGATCGCGGCCGACAAGAAGAGCTGGAAGCCGTCGGGTCAGCTGGAGCGCTCGACGACGTACAAGATCTCCGCCACCGCCGCCGACTCCGAGGGCCGCGAGGCGCACGAGAACGCGTCGTTCACCACCGTCTCGCCGGCCAACAGCTTCATCGGCAGCTTCACGCCGGAGGACGGCTCGACCGTCGGCGTCGGCATGCCGGTCTCGATCAACTTCGACAAGCCGATCACCGACAAGGCCGCCGTGCAGCAGGGGATCACGGTCTCCTCCAGCTCCGGCCAGGAGGTCGTGGGCCACTGGTTCAACAACCAGCGCCTGGACTTCCGGCCCGAGGACTACTGGGCCGAGAACTCCACGGTCACCCTGAAGCTCGCCCTGGACGGCGTCGAGGGCGCGGACGGCGTCACCGGCGTCCAGCAGAAGACCGTCACGTTCCAGATCGGCCGCAACCAGGTCAGCGTGGTCGACGCGAAGACGCACCAGATGAAGGTCATGCAGGACGGCAAGACCGTCCGGACGATCCCGATCTCCGCCGGCTCCCCGGAGAACACCACCTACAACGGGCAGATGGTGATCTCCGAGAAGTTCAAGGAGACCCGCATGAACGGCGCCACCGTCGGCTTCAAGGACGACGACGGCAAGGGCGAGTACGACATCAAGGACGTCCCGCACGCCATGCGGCTCTCGACCTCCGGCACGTTCATCCACGGCAACTACTGGGGCGCCGACTCGATCTTCGGTTCGGCCAACACCAGCCACGGCTGCATCGGGCTGAACGACGCGAAGGGCGCGAAGGACCCCAACCAGCCCGCCGCGTGGTTCTACGACAACTCGATCGTCGGCGACGTCGTCACCGTCAAGAACTCCGACGACAAGACGATCGCCCCCGACAACGGCCTCAACGGCTGGAACATGAACTGGGCCGACTGGAAGGCCGGCTCCGCCGTCTGACCCCTCCGTCCCGCACGCACCACGGCGGCCGCGCACCGGAACCCCGGTC
>NZ_JBHWZH010000062.1:0-34482 GCF_042728285.1 Streptomyces sp. NPDC060194
CGCCCTCGACCGCGGCGCGCGCCCCGCGGGCGGAACCCCGTACCTCCACTCCCAGGACATCCTGATGCGCAAGAGCACCACCCGCCGACCGGCCCGCAGGAACAGCCTGCTCGCCGCGGCCCTCGTCTCCGCCGCCCTCACCCTCTCCGCCTGCTCCGGCGACGGCGGGGACGGCGGTGACCAGCCCCTCGCCGACGTCTCCGGCGGCGACACCTCCCAGCAGGCGGCCACGGTCCTCGACAAGCCGTACGAGAAGCCGGACATGATCCTCACCGACACCTCGGGCGAGAAGTTCGACCTCCGTGCGCGGACCGAGGGCAAGCCCACGCTGATCTACTTCGGCTACACCCACTGCCCCGACGTGTGCCCGCTGACGATGAGCAACATCGCCATCGCCGAGAAGCGGCTCCCGAAGGCCGAGCAGGAGGACCTGCAGGTCGTCTTCGTCACCACCGACCCCGAGCGCGACACCCCGAAGCACCTCGGCGCCTGGCTCAAGGGCGCGGCGGGACCGGACGCGATCGGCCTCACCGGCGACTTCGACACCATCCAGGCCGGCGCCCGGTCCATCGGCATCGGCATCGAGCCGCCGACCAAGGACAAGAACGGCGACGTCGTCTCCATGCACGGCGCCCAGGTCATCGCGTTCTCGCCGAAGACGGACGCCGGGTACGTCCTGTACGGCGAGGACACCACCGCCGACGACTACACCAAGGACATGCCGAAGCTCGTCACCGGGGCGAAGCCGTGAGGCGCGCGCTGCCGGCCGCTGCCGTGCTCGCCGGGACGCTCGTGCTGGCCGGCTGCGGAGCGGGCGACCCCGAACTCAGCGTCGGCGACGCCTTCGTGCCCGCCCCGCCGACCGCGGACATGGCGGCCGGCTTCCTGACCGTCACCAACGACGGCGGCAGCGCCGACACCCTGACCGAGGTGACCAGCGACGCGGCCGACTCCGTCGAGATCCACGAGACCGTCGGGCAGACGATGCGACAGGTGGACAGCCTGGACGTGCCCGCCGGCGGCACCCTCGACCTCGACCGCGGGGGCAACCACCTGATGCTCATCGGTCTGGACGGCAAGCCCGCCGAGGGCCAGAAGATCACCGTCGAACTGCACTTCAGCAAGTCCGGCACGATCACGGCCGAACTGCCCGTGAAGGCCGCCACGTACAACCCGACAAGCCGGTAGGCGAAGGGGCTGAGCCGTCAGATGCAGACGCACAGGCAGACGCAAGGACAGGCACGGGGGCAGGCCCACGGGCAGGGGCGGACGCGCGGGCGGTCGGGCGCGCGGGTCCGGATACCGGGGGCAGGGGGTGCGCGCGGCGGCCGGGCGAGGGGGCTGCTGCTCGTCCTGGCCGCGCTGTTCACCGTCCTCGGCACGGCCGCGCCCGCCTCGGCGCACGCGGCGCTGATCCGCAGCGACCCGCAGCAGGGCTCCGTGGTCGCGAAGGCGCCCGAGCGGGTCACGCTGGACTTCTCCGAGGGCATCGGCGTCACGGAGGACGCCGTGCGGGTCCTCGACCCGCAGGGCAAGCGCGTCGACACCGGCGGTCTGAAGGACCTGAGCAGCGGCAACCGGATCGCGTACGCCGTGGACCTGCGGCCCGGTCTGCCCGACGGCACGTTCACCGTCGCCTGGAAGGCGGTCTCCGCCGACAGCCACCCCGTCGGCGGGGCGTTCACGTTCTCCGTCGGCGCGCCCTCCGAGACCACCGTCACCACGGCGGGGGTCACCGAGGACGCCGGCGGCGGACTGGTCGGCCTCGCCTACGGGGTGGCCCGCTACGCCGCGTACGCCGGATACGTGCTGCTGGTCGGCGGGGCGGCCTTCGTGCTCGCCTGCTGGCCGCGCGGCGCGTCCGTACGGCCGCTGCAGCGGCTCGTGGTGAACGGCTGGGTGGTGCTCACCACCGCCACCATCGCGCTGCTGATGCTGCGGACGCCGTACACCGGCGCCGCGGGCATCGGCGAGGTGCTGCAGACGAAGACGGGGACCGCGCTCGTCTCCCGGCTGCTGCTCCTGGGCGCCGCCGCGCTGTTCGTCGCGGTCCTGTTCGGCGCGTACGCGAAGCGCGAGGACCCGGTGGAGAAGCGCGACCTGACGTACGGTCTGGCGATCGGCGGCGGGGTGCTCTCCGCGGGCATCGGTGCGACCTGGGCGCTGTCCGAGCACGCCTCCACCGGCATCCAGAGCCGGCTCGCGATGCCGCTGGACGTGGTGCACCTGCTCGCCGTGGCGTGCTGGCTGGGCGGCCTCGCCGCGCTGCTCGTGGCCCTGTTCCGCGGCCCGGCCGTCGACCGGGCGGCCGTCCACCGGTTCTCCCGGCTCGCCTTCGGCAGCGTCGTGGCGCTCGCGGCGACCGGTCTGTACGCCTCCTGGCGGCAGGTCGGCTCCTGGTCCGCCCTGACCGGCACGACGTACGGACAGCTCCTGCTCGCCAAGGTGGCGCTCGTCGCGGTGCTCCTGGGCCTGGCCCGGTACTCGCGGCGGTGGACCGCGCGGCTGGCCGAGGTGGACGTCGCCGAGGCCGCGGACGGCGGGCGCACGGAGGAGGCCGAGTCCGTCGAGCCTGCCGAGGCCGTCGAGCGGGAGAAGGTCGCCGTGGCCGCGGGTGCGGGGGGCGTTGAGGAGGAGGACCCCGAGCGGGCCGCGCAGCTCGCCCGGCAGCGGGCCGCCGAGGAGAGCGCGCGGGAGAGGAAGGAGCGCGACGCCGACCCGGAGCGCTCGGGGCTGCGCCGCTCGGTGCTCGCCGAGGCCGCGGTCGCCGTCGTCCTGCTCGCCGTGACCACCGCCCTGACCGGAACCGAGCCCGGCCGCACCGAGGAGCAGGCGGCCGCCGCGGCCGCCGTGCAGCAGACCGGGCCGGTCTCGCTCACCGTGCCCTTCGACACCGGCGGCGCGAACGGCAAGGGCAAGGCGGTCGTCGACGTCGACCCGGGACGCAGCGGCGGCAACGAGATGCACGTCCTCGTGCAGACCCCGGACGGCAAGCCGCTGGACGTCCCCGAGGTCAAGGTCGCCTTCACTCTCAAGTCCAAGGGGATCGGGCCGCTGCCCGTGACGCCCGATCGGATCGCGGAGGGACACTGGACGGCGGCAGGCGTGCAGATCCCGATGCCCGGTGACTGGGAGATCGCGGTGACGGTGCGCACCTCGGACGTCGACCAGGTGACCGAGTCCAAGAACGCGAAGATCGGCTGACGTGACCGGCTCGAACGACATCTCCAGGCGGCGGCTCCTCGGGACCGCCGGCGCGGCCGGCGTCTCCGGACTCGCCCTCGGGGCGGCCGGCGGCGCGGGTGCGTACGCGGCGGCCCGGCCCGCACCGGAGCCGGCGCTCACCTCGGTCGGGGCGGCCCGGGCGATGTTTCACGTGAAACACCAGCCCGGGATCACCACCCCGTCGCAGGCCCGCGGCCATCTCGCCGCCTTCGACCTGACGGCGGGGGCGGGCCGCAAGGAGGCCGCCGCCCTGCTGCGCCGCTGGTCGGCGGTGGCGGCCCGGCTCATGGCGGGCGAGCCGGTGGCGGGCGGCGCGGCCGGGGCGGACACCGGGGTCGCGCTCGACGCCGGGCCCTCCGGGCTCACCGTCACCTTCGGTTTCGGCCACAGCTTCTTCGCCCGTACGGGGCTGACGGGCAGTCGCCCGGCGGCGCTCGACCCGCTGCCCGAGTTCTCCGCCGACCGCCTCGACCCGGAGCGGTCGAACGGCGACCTGTGGGTGCAGATCGGCGCCGACGACGCGCTCGTCGCCTTCCACGCCCTGCGGGCGCTGCAGAAGGAGGCCGGGAGCGCGGCCCGGCTGCGCTGGCAGATGAACGGCTTCAACCGCTCCCCCGGCGCGACCGCCCGCCCGATGACCACCCGCAACCTGATGGGCCAGGTCGACGGCACCCGCAACCCCCGGCCCTCCGACGCGGACTTCGACCGGCGGGTCTTCGTCCCGGAGCGGCCGACCGACGGCACTCCCGCCTGGATGGCGAACGGTAGCTACGCCGTCGTGCGCCGCATCCGGATGCTGCTCGACGACTGGGAGAAGCTCTCCCTCGACCGGCAGGAACGGGTCATCGGCCGGCGGAAGGCGGACGGGGCGCCGCTCAGCGGCGGCACCGAGACCACCGACCCGGACCTGGAGAAGGCGGACGCCGACGGGAAGTTCGTCATCCCCGCCGACGCACACGCCCGGGTCGCCGCCCCGGAGACCAACGGCGGCGCGGCGATGCTGCGCCGGCCGTTCTCTTACCACGACGGGTACGACGCCGACGGGGCGCCGGACGCGGGCCTGCTGTTCGTGTGCTGGCAGGCGGATCCGCTGCGCGGCTTCGTCCCGGTGCAGCGCAAGCTCGACCGGGGGGACGCGCTGTCGCCGTTCCTGCGCCACGAGTCGAGCGGGCTGTTCGCGGTCCCGGGCGGGGCGGCGGAAGGCTCCTACGTGGGCCAGGAGCTCCTGGAGGCCTGACCCGGGCCGCACGGGTCCAAGGGACGGGACGCCCGACGCGCGGCGGAACGGCGGCCGGGCGGGGCGCACTAGGGTGGCCCTAGGCCGGCGAGGGGCGCTGCGCCCGGGACCCCGGATCGGCCTGCGGCCCGCAGCCCGGTCCCGCCCGCGCGCCCGGACCGCCGTGCCACGAGCCACCACCTGCCGCCGACCCAGCGAAGGGCCCCGCATGTCCGCCACCCGCTACACGTACCTCGGCCCCGAGGGCACCTTCACCGAAGCCGCCCTGCGGACGCTTCCGGAGGCGGCCACCCGCGAGCTGACCCCGATGGTGTCGGTGCCGGCCGCGCTCGACGCCGTACGGAACGGCCAGGCGGGAGCGGCGCTGGTGCCGATCGAGAACTCGGTCGAGGGCGGGGTGACCGCGACCCTCGACCAGCTCGCCACCGGCGAGCCGCTGATGATCTACCGCGAGGTCGTGCTGCCGATCGCCTTCGCGCTCCTGGTGCGGCCGGGCACGCAGCTCGCCGACGTGAAGACGGTCACCGGTCACCCCGTCGCCCAGCCGCAGGTGCGCAACTGGCTCGCCGCGCACCTGCCGGAGGCCGTGTGGGAGTCGGCCGCGTCGAACGCGGACGGGGCCCGGCTGGTCCAGGAGGGGCGTTACGACGCGGCCTTCGCGGGCGCCTTCGCCGCCGCCACCTACGGCCTCGAACCGCTGGTCACGGAGATCCACGACGCGCAGAACGCGGCGACCCGCTTCGTCCTCGTCGGCCGCCCCGCCCGGCCCTCCGCGCCGACCGGGGCCGACAAGACGTCCGTGGTGATCTGGATGGGTGACGACCACCCCGGCGCCCTCCTGGAACTCCTGCAGGAATTCGCGGTGCGCGGCGTCAACCTGATGCGTATCGAATCCCGGCCGACCGGTACCGGAATCGGGAATTACTGTTTCTCGGTCGACGCGGAGGGGCACATCGCCGACCGCCGCATGGGCGAGGCACTGATGGGTCTCAAGCGCATCTGCCCGAAGATCCGCTTCCTGGGTTCCTATCCGCGGGCCGGGGTCGCCCCCGAGGACGTGGCGCCGGCCCGTACGGGCACATCGGACCACGACTTCACGGACGCCTCCGACTGGCTGGTCCGCGTCCAGGACGGGCGGGGCTGAGCGAGCGGCTGCCGGGCTGTGGGCAAAGGGTGCCGTTATCCACAGGCGTTGCTCACTGCCTGTGGATTAGTCGACACGATCTGCTGACACAGTCGACAAATCGCCCTGTAGACGACACTTCCGTCCACAGGCGCACAGGCCTCACCCGTCACCCCAATTCCATGGATCACCCGTTAAGGGGATGCCTTTTCCACTCGAATGACGGCATAAAGAAGGTTTGATCCGCGCGACCTTCGTCCCGCATGCGGCTTTCACACCCAGGGCACGCCGCATCCACAGGAAACGCTCACAGCCTGTGGATAACTCGACCCGGGTTCACCAGCCTGTGGACAGGGGGCCTTCCACCGCCTATCCGGTCGAGTCGGCGGCGCACGCCCCGGTAGCCTGGGGGGGTGATTGACCTTCGCCTGCTCCGTGAGGACCCCGACCGTGTGCGCGCTTCCCAGCGGGCCCGAGGCGAGGACGTCGCGCTCGTCGACGCCTTGCTCTCCGCCGACGAGCGGCGCAGGTCGTCCGGCATCCGCTTCGACGAGCTGCGCTCCGAGCAGAAGGCGCTCGGCAAGCTCGTCCCCAAGGCCTCCGGCGAGGAGAAGGCCGAACTGCTGAAGCGCACCGGCGAGCTCGCCCGCGCCGTCAAGGCCGCGGAGGCCGAGCAGCGGGAGGCCGACGAGGAGACCCAGCGGCTCGCGCTCGGCCTCGGCAACCTCGTCCACCCCGACGTCCCCGTCGGCGGCGAGGAGGACTTCACCGTCCTCGAGACGCACGGCGTCATCCGGGACTTCGCCGCCGAGGGCTTCGAGCCCAAGGACCACCTGGAGCTCGGCGAGGCGCTCGGCGCGATCGACGTCGAGCGCGGCGCGAAGGTCTCCGGTTCGCGCTTCTACTACCTCACCGGCGTCGGCGCGCTCCTGGAGCTGGCGCTGGTCAACGCGGCGATCGCGCAGGCCACGGAGGCCGGGTTCACCCCCATGCTGACGCCCGCGCTGGTCCGCCCGCGCGCCATGGAGGGCACCGGCTTCCTCGGTCAGGCCGCCGAGAACGTCTACCACCTGGAGAAGGACGACTACTACCTGGTCGGCACCTCCGAGGTGGCCCTCGCCGCGTACCACATGGACGAGATCATCGAGGCGGACCGGCTGCCGCTGCGCTACGCGGGCTTCTCGCCCTGCTTCCGCCGCGAGGCCGGCACGTACGGCAAGGACACCCGGGGCATCTTCCGGGTGCACCAGTTCGACAAGGTCGAGATGTTCTCCTACGTCGCCCCCGAGGACGCCGAGAACGAGCACCGGCGGCTCCTGGAGTGGGAGAAGCAGTGGCTCACCGGCCTCGGGCTGCCCTTCCAGGTGATCGACGTCGCCACCGGCGACCTCGGCTCCTCGGCGTCGCGCAAGTTCGACTGCGAGGCGTGGATCCCGACCCAGGGCAAGTACCGCGAGCTGACCTCGGCGTCCAACTGCGACGGCTTCCAGGCCCGCCGGCTGTCGGTGCGGATGCGCGAGAACCGTGATGGCAAGAAGGTGCTGCAGCCGCTCGCCACCCTCAACGGCACCCTGTGCGCCGTGCCCCGGACCATCGTCGCCCTCCTGGAGAACCACCAGCGGGCCGACGGCTCGGTGTGGGTGCCCGAGGTGCTGCGCCCGTACCTGGGCGGCCGCGAGATCCTGGAGCCCGTCGCCAAGTGAGCGCCACCGAAACGCCCGGCGGGGGACCGGCGGGGTTCCCGTACAAGCTCGTCGCCACCGACCTCGACGGCACGCTGCTGCGCTCCGACGACACGGTCTCCGCGCGGACCCGTGACGCGCTCGCGGCCGCGACGGCGACCGGCGCCGCGCACCTCGTCGTCACGGGCCGCTCGGTCGCTTGGACCAGGCACATCCTGGACGACCTCGGCTACGACGGGCTCGCCGTCTGCGGGCAGGGCGCGCAGCTCTACCACGCGGGCGAGCACCGGCTGCTGACCTCCGTCACCCTGGACCGGCAGCTCGCCGGGCTCGCGCTGTCGAAGATCGAGGCCGAGATCGGGCCGCTGGCGCTCGCCGCGAGCCGCGACGGCCTGGACGGCGAGGTCCTCCTCGGCCCCGGCTACCGCACCCACGGCGACGGCCCGGAGTCCGCGAACCCGCTGCCGTACGTCCCGTTCAGCGACCCGGCCGCGCTGTGGGCGGCGCCGCTCAACAAGGTGTACATACAGCATCCGGGTCTTGACGACGACAGTCTCGCCGAGGTGGCGCGGCGGGTCGCGGGCGACCTGGTGGGGGTGGTGATGGCCGGGGCGGGCATCGTCGAGATCCTCCCGCTCGGGCTGACCAAGGCCACCGGTCTCTCGCTGGCCGCCCGGCGGCTCAAGGCGACGGCGGCGCAGACGATCGCCTTCGGGGACATGCCCAACGACATCCCGATGTTCGGCTGGGCGGGCCACGGCGTCGCGATGGAGAACGCGCACACCGCGCTGAAGGCCGTCGCCGACGAGGTCACCGCGTCGAACAACGCGGACGGGATCGCGGTCGTCCTGGAACGGCTGCTCGCCGGCTGAGCCGCCGCGCGGCGTCACGAAGGGCCGGGCCCGTGGGGGCCCGGCCCTTCGCGCTTGCGTCCCGGCGGCTACTCCTCGCCGGCCAGCTTCAGCGTCCGCAGCTTCTGGCCCGCGTACCAGGTGGCGAGGACCGTCACCCCGGCGAGGAACGCGGTGGCGACCGGCAGGCCGACGTCCGAGCCGATCAGGCCCTCGCCGGCGACCTTCTCGGCGACCGACAGCGACCACTGCTGGACGCTCAGGGTGCGCGCGCCCGGGACCAGCGAGCCGAACAGTGTCTCCCAGACCAGCGCGTAGACCAGGCCGATCACGACGGCGTGCCGGGAGACGGTGCCGATCAGCAGGAACAGCGCCGCGTAGGCGATCGAGGCGACCAGCGCGGCGACCGTGTAGGCGACGGCGATCTGCTGCCCGTTGCCGTTCAGGATCAGCCCCGCGACCAGGGTGGGGAGCGCGGAGAACACCATGGTGACGGCGATGGCGACGGTCAGCTTGGTGGTGATGATCGTCGACCGCTTGATCGGCTTGGAGAGCAGGTAGACGACCGAGCCGTCGTCGATCTCCGGGCCGATGGCGCCGGTGCCGGCGATGACGCCGATCAGCGGGACCATCGTGGCCAGCGCGAAGCCGCCGAGGACGTTCACGGCCGTCTGGTCGTCGGCGCCGACCATGGCCCGGACCGATCCGGCGATGACCAGGAGCAGCAGCGGCAGGATGAACAGGATGAGGGCGCGGCGGCGGCCGAGCAGGGCCCGGTAGGTGAGCCGGGCGACCGTGGGGTCGTACATCGAGTAGCTCAGCTCCTCAGGCCGTGACGAGGTAGGAGAAGACCGACTCCAGCGACTCGTCCGAGGGGGAGACCTCGTGGAGCCGGATGGAGTGGTCGCGGGCGACGCGCGGCAGCAGCGCGGTGAAGCGGCCGAAGTCGACGGCCTGGATGCGCAGGGCGCCCTCGCGCACGTCCACCTCGATGCCGGCCGTCGAGGGGTCGGCGATCAGCGCGGCGGCCAGCGCGCGGTCGTCGGAGGAGCGGACGGAGTAGACGTGCGGCCGGTCCGTCATCAGCCGGCGGATGCGGCGGAAGTCGCCGGAGGCGGCGTGCCGGCCGGCGACGACCACCTCGATGTGGGAGGCGAGCTGCTCGACCTCCTCCAGGATGTGCGAGGAGAACAGGACCGTGCGGCCCTCGTCGCCCATCCGCCGCAGGAGCTCCATGAGCTGCATGCGCTGGCGGGGGTCCATGCCGTTGAAGGGCTCGTCGAGCAGGAGCACCGACGGCTCGTGGACCAGCGCGGACGCCATCTTCACGCGCTGGCGCATGCCCTTGCTGTACGTGGAGATCTTGCGGTCCTGCGCGTACTCCATCTCGACGGTGGCCAGCGCCCGCTGCGCCTCCCGCTTGCCGAGCCCCTGCAGTTCGGCGTTGGCGACGACGAACTCCCGGCCGGTCAGGAAGTCGTACATCGCCTCGCGCTCGGGGACGAGCCCGATCTGCCGGTAGACCTGCTCGTTGCGCCAGATGGGGGTGCCGTCGAGGGTGACGGTGCCGTGGGAGGGGGCGAGGAAGCCGCCCATCATGTTGATGAGCGTGGACTTGCCCGCGCCGTTCGGCCCGAGCAGCCCGGTCACGCCGGGGGCGATGGTGAAGGTGACGTCGTTGACGGCGACGACGTTGCCGAACCAGCGGGAGGCGTGGTCGATCTCGATGGTGGTCACGGTTCAGAGACCCGCCTTCTTGTAGCGGCGCATGAGGACGGCGTAGCAGGCGTACACGAGGGCGAGGGTGACCAGGACGTACACCGCGCCCTGGGCCGTCGTGGGCCCCACCCCGCCGGGGAATCCGGTCTCGGCGCCGAAGAACGCGGTCTGTACCCCGTCGAACAGGGAGATCGGGGAGAGCAGGCCGAGCCAGGGGACCGCACCGGTGTTGCCGGTCTCGACGCCGATGGCCTGGACGGTCGACACCGCGCCGTACGGGATGATCAGGACGGCGATGACCGCGGCGACGCCGAAGCCGCGGCGCGGGGTGAGCGCGGCGACGACCAGGCCGACGCCGGCGAGCAGCACGGAGAACACCGCTACGGAGACCATGCCCTGGAGGAATCCCGTCGTCTGGTCGGAGAAGTCGAGCTTGGCGAGCAGGGCGCCCGCGTAGAGCACGACGAGCGGCGCCGCGGTCAGCAGGAACAGCGCGGACGCCATGGCGGCGTACTTCGCCAGCACGTAGTCGACCCGCTCGATCGGGCGCGAGAAGTACAGCGGGATCGTCCGGAACCTCAGGTCGCGGGAGACGGCCTGCGGGGCCTGCGAGGCGAGGTAGAGGCCCGAGACCAGCTGCAGGGCGAGCGCGTACTCGGTGAAGTCGACGGGCAGTTCCTTGGCCTTGGTGAAGACGGTCACCGCGACCATGGCCCCGGCCGGGAGCACCATCACGCCGAAGAGGACGAACGGCAGCACCTTCGACTTCGCCGAGCGGCCGAGGCCGTAGGCGCCGCGCAGCGACTGGGCGAACAGCGAGCGGCGGGCGTAGGCGCGGCCGAGGCGGGGTCCGTCGTAGGACCGGTAGCCGATGTTGTGGATCCGCGAGTCGGGCCCGGCGGGTCCGGTGCCGGTGCCGCCGCCGGTGCCGCCGCCGGTGCTCTGCGGGGCGGGGGCCGGGGCGGCGGGGGTGTCAGCGGGCATCGGCGGTGGCCTCCTTGCCGTGCGGGTGGCCGTCGGGGGCGGCGCCGGGCGCGGGCGCGCCGGACGCCGGGGGGTGGGTTCCGGCCGCGCGGGGGTCGCCGCGGAAGACCTCCGCGATCTGTCGCCTGCGCTGCTCCATGCGCACGAGCCCGAGGCCGAGATCGGCGACGGTGTCGCACACGACGTCGTAGGTCTCCTCGCCCGCGGCCTCCAGGAGCAGGATGTGGCCGGCGCCGGGCAGACCCTGCTCCTCGCCCTCGAAGGGGGTGATCCCGCGCGCGGTCAGCGCCTCGCGCAGGGCCTGCGAGCCGTTCGGGTGGCGCTCGGAGTCGGTGACCTCGACGGCGAGGGTCGTGGTGGCGGCCGTGAACTCCTCGGTGGAGGAAGACCGCAGCAGGGTCCCGCCGTCGATCACGACGACGTGGTCGCAGGTGCGCTCCAGCTCGCCGAGGAGGTGCGAGGTGACGAGCACCGAGATGCCGAACTCGGTGTGGATGCGGCGGATCAGGCCGAGCATGTCGTCCCGGCCCACCGGGTCGAGGCCGTTGGTCGGCTCGTCGAGGAGGACCAGCTGCGGGTCGTGGACCAGCGCCTGGGCGAGTTTCACCCGCTGCTTCATGCCCGTCGAGTAGCCGCCGATGGGGCGGTAGCGCTCCTCGTACAGGCCGACGTGGCGCAGGGTGTCGGCGGTCCGCTCGCGGGCGGCGGTCGGCGGCAGCCCGGACATCCGCGCCATGTGGACGACGAACTCGGTGGCCGAGACGTCCGGCGGCAGGCAGTCGTGCTCGGGCATGTAGCCGACGCGCTCGCGGATCCTCCCGCCCTCGGAGGCGACGTCGAGACCGAGGACCCGTCCGGTGCCCTCGGTGGCGGGCGCGAGGCCGAGGAGGATCTTGATCAGGGTGGATTTGCCGGCCCCGTTGGAGCCCACGAGGCCGGTCACCCCGGGCCCGATGTCCAGGGTGAGCCGGTCCAGCGCGGTGACCCGCGGGTACCTCTTGCTCAGATTCGTCGTCGCGATGACTGTCACAGGATCGACGGTAGTGGCGTGGGCCACAGCGGTCGTCAGCCCAGGGGCCCTACTCCGTGTCCACCTGGAGGCTGATTCCGGCCCGCCGGTCTCCCTAGGGGGGGATCGGGGGGTGCCCTGAGGCCGATCGGGGACCGCGCACTTGATCCCGGTCGGCGGCGGCTGCCACATTCGTCGCAGGGAGCTTGTGGGACATGCGGTCGGCAGCGCCCCTGGGCGCCGTGGGGCCGCGGAAGGGACGGGCGGACGGGTGACGCGGCGGAACGGCGGCGAGGGCGGGGCGGGGTTCGGCTCCGGGGCGACGGGGGCCGGGTCGGGGTCCGGGTCGGGGGCGGGCTCGGGGGCGGGCTCGGGGGCGGGCTCGGGGTCCAGGGCGGGGTCCAGGGCGGGGTCCAGGGCGGGGTCCAGGGCGGGGGACGTGTCCGGGACGGTACCTGTCTCTGCCGACGCGCCGCGCGAGCGCTTCGTCGCGGCCGACGGCGTCGAGCTGTGCGTCGTCGAGTACGGCGAGCCCGCGCCCGGCCGGCCGACGGTCGTCCTGCTGCACGGCTACCCGGACAGCAAGGAGGTGTGGGGCCGGGTCGCCCCCCGGTTGGCCGGGGGCGGACGCCGGCACGTCGTGCTCTACGACGTCCGGGGACACGGCCGCTCCGGCGCACCGCGGCCGCTGCGCGGCGGGTTCACGCTGCGGAAGCTCACCGACGACTTCCTGGCGGTCGCCGACGCGGTCAGCCCCGACCGCCCGGTCCACCTGGTCGGGCACGACTGGGGCTCCGTACAGGGCTGGGAGTTCGCCACGGCGCCCCGGACGCGTGGCCGCATCGCGTCGTTCACCTCGCTCTCGGGGCCGTCCCTCGACCACTTCGGCCACTGGATCGAGCGCCGGGCCCGCCGCCCCTCCCCGCGTGCGGTCGGCCAACTCCTGGGCCAGGGAGCCAAGTCGTGGTACGTGTACGCGCTGCACACCCCGGTACTGCCGGAGGCGGCGTGGCGCGGACCGCTCGGCCGGCACTGGCCCGCGCTGCTGCGCCGTGTCGAGCGGGTGCCCGGCGGTGACGGCTACCCCACCGACTCCCTGCGCCAGGACGCCGCCCACGGCACCTGGCTGTACCGCGACAACGTGCGCACCCGGCTGCGCACCCCGCGCGAGGACGCCTTCGCCCACGTACCGGTCCTGCTGGTCACGCCGACCGACGACCCGTTCCTCTCCCCCCGGCTCCACGACGACCTCGACCGCTGGGTCCCCGACCTGGAGCGTCGCACGCTGCCGGCGAAGCACTGGGTGCCGCGCACCCACCCCGACCAACTCTCGCGCATGATCGCCGACTTCGTGGACGCCCGCGACGCCGGGACGGGCGAGGAGCGCTCCGTCGTGCGCCACACCGCCCGGGGCCCTTACGCCGACCGCTTCGGCGGCCGGCTGGTCCTGGTGACGGGCGCGGCGAGCGGCATCGGCCGGGCCACGGCCCTCGCGTTCGCCGCGGCGGGCGCTCGGGTCGTCGTGGTCGACCGGAACGCGGAGGGAGCGCGTCGCACGGCCGAACTGGCGCTGTCCGCAGGCGCGTCGGGGGCGTGGGCGGAGACCGTCGACGTCGGCGACGAGCAGGCGATGGAGAAGCTCGCGGAGCGCACCGAACGCGACCACGGCGTCGTCGACGTGCTCGTCAACAACGCGGGCGTCGCCGTGGCGGGACCGTTCCTGGACACCAGCACCGAGGAGTGGGCGTCGCTCCTCGACGTCAACCTGTGGGGTGTGATCCATGGTTGCCGGATCTTCGGCCGCCGGATGGCGGCGCGCGGGGAGGGCGGGCACATCGTGAACGTCTCCTCCCTGGCGGGGTACCAGCCGTCCGCCGTGCTGCCGGCCTACTCGACGAGCAAGGCCGCCGTCTTGATGCTCAGCGAGTGCCTCAGGGCCGAACTCGCCCCGCTGGGCATCGGGGTGAGCGCGGTGTGCCCCGGCTTCGTGAGCACCGGGATCGTCGACGGTGCGCGGTTCGCCGGGGCGGGCCTGGAGGAGGAGCTGCGGCGTCGGGAGCGCTCGTCATGCCTGCTGCGCCGGCGCAAGTACCCGCCAGAGAGGGTCGCTTCGGCGATCCTGCGGGCGGTCGACGGCGACCGGGCCGTGGTGCCGGTGACATGGGAGGCGCGGGCCGGACTGATGCTCGGACGTGTGCTGCCGGGCGCCAGGAGGGCTATCGCGCGACTGATGCGGCCCTGATGACGGCTCGTCAGGTACTGGGTTATGGCAAAACACCTCCGTGTGGCGCTGCTTGAGCATCCACATGACAACTCTTCATAAAAATGTGCAATTTGGGCAAGTGCCCATAAAATGAAGCGCAGTTTTCCCCAGAGCCTGCAATTACCCTGTGGATAAGCCCTCTTGCCTGTGGATCAAACCCAACGCTGCTGTTGCAACAGGCTAATTGGGGTGCGCCGTGCGTCACATCTCGGGCACCCTTCCGAAATGGACCGGACCGTGCGCGTGTCGAAGTACCTCTCGAAGCATCTGCGGCATGAGCCGGACCGGATCGGGCTCGTCCTCGACGAGGCCGGCTGGACCGGCATCGAGCAGCTGCTCGCCGCGGCCGCCGCGCACGGCTTCCCGATCACGAGGGACGAACTCGACCGCGCGGTCGCCGAGAACGACAAGCGGCGCTTCGCGGTGTCGGAGGACGGCAGCCGGATCCGCGCCCACCAGGGCCACACCGTCCCCGTCCTGCTCGGGCTGCCCCCGGCCGAGCCGCCGCCGTACCTCTACCACGGCACGGTCGCGGCCTCGCTCGACGCGATCCGCGGCGAGGGGCTGCGCCAGATGGCCCGGCACGACGTCCACCTCTCCGTGGACCGGGAGACCGCCACCCGGGTCGGTGCGCGGCGCGGGCGGCCGGTGGTGCTCGCGGTCGACGCGGGCGCGATGCACGCGGCCGGTCACGTCTTCCGGGTCACCGCCAACGGTGTCTGGCTCACCGCTGCCGTGCCGCCGGAGTACCTGCGGTTTCCGGCCGGTCGCCGGACAGGTCCGGACACGGACACCAGCGCGGGCTGAGCGGGAAGCGGCCCCGCGTGGCGGCGACCGCGCGCTCCGCCTCGTCGAGCGGCAGCCGCCCGGTCGCCCTGCGCAGGTAGGCCGTGCGCTCCGGGTCGGGCAGCCGCACGGGCTGCGGCGGCACGCCCCTCGTGCGCCGCACCCCCGTCAGCCGTCCCCCTTCGAGCAGCGCCTCGGTGGCCGCCGCCGCCTCGGCGGTCGTCCAGGGCGGGTGCCCGAGCGCCTCGGCCAGGTCGAAACCGTGGACGGTGACCGTCAACAGGCGCGCGGTCAGCCACGACGGCGTCCTGGACGGCGGGTCCACGGTCCGCCAGGCCCGGTCGAAGCCGTCGGCCAGCACCTGGCCACGGGTGACCGCGATCTGCGCGGGCGGCGGCGCAGGGGCCTCGCCGAGCACCTCGGTGACGTGGGCGACGAGCTCGCGCACCGACCACGGCACCGCCCAGGGACCGCAGCGCGTCGGGCGGTCCCACTCCGCCTCGGGCAGTCCGCTGAGCATGTCGTAGAGCCGCGCCGATTCCGCCCGCAGAGCCGCGGGCACTCCCACCCCGTCCATGCCGCAAGGGTACGCAGCGGGCACGATCCGTGACCATGGTGCTGCGAGGTGCATGGGACGATTTCCGGATGCGTACCGAGACGATCAGCGGATATCTGGACCGGCTCGCGGCCGGAGGCGTGCCCGCGGGCGGGGGTTCGGGGGCCGCGGCCCCCGCCCTGCTCGCGGCCCAGGCGGCGGCCCTGCTGGCCTCGGTGGCACGCGAGGACCCGCAGGACGGCGCCGGTCCGGGCGCGGGCGCGGATGAGGCGCGCCGCAGGCTCACCGCCCGGGTCCGGGCGGCGGCCGACGGTCTGCGCGAGATGGCGCTCAAGCTGGCGGACGACGAGGCCGGTTCGGGGGCCGTCGCGGACGCCCGGGCGCGCGGGGCCGTGATCATGATCGCGGAGGCCGGCGTCGAGCTGGCCGGCAAGCTGCTGCCGGTCACCGACCGCGCCGCGCTCCCCGACCTCGCGACCGCTCTGGAGACCGCCCGCGCCGCCGCCCGCTCCGCCCGCACCGGCGTCGAGGCCCTGCTCACCGCCGTCACCGACCCCGCGGCCCACGCCGAACTGACCGCCCTCACCGCCGGCGTGGACCCCCTCACCACCTGCGCGGACCACCTCATCGCGGACACGACGCACCGCCTGCACGGCTGAGTCGTGGGGGGGGCGTGCGCCGGTCAGCGGCCTCCGGAACGCGGCAGGCGGGCCCGGCGCCGGAGCGCCGGACCGATGCGCACCAGCACCCGCTTGTCGATGCCCGAGACGCGCTTGTCCGTGGCGGCGGCCTGCTTCTGCAGCGCGGCCACCTGCTTCTGCACGGCGGCGAGCTGCTCCTGAAGCGCGGTCTGCCGCTTCTCGGCCGCGCCGAGCCTCCTCACGAGCTCCTGGTTCTTCCTGTTGAGCCCGTCCAGCCGTCGGCCTGCCGCGGCCCGGTTCCGCTCCTGCTGCGCGCGCAGCGCGTTGAAGCGGTAGGCGAGCGCGCCGTCGTCCGACCCGTCCCACAGGCGCAGGGTCGGCGGCAGGTCCAGGTCCGCCAGCCGGGCGTCGAAGGCGGTGCCGCCGTCGCCGTGGTCGAAGGTGTTCTCCAGCGCGTGCTTGTCGAGGAAGGCCGTGAACCGGCCGAAGCGCTCCCCGTGCCCGTCGAGCATGCCGGAGAAGTCTGCGGCCGCGTACAGGTCGGCGGGGTCGGTGTCGGCGGACAGCTCGCTGAGCATGCGGTGCGGCAGGTCGAAGTAGCGGCAGAGTTCGAGCGTCCGCGAGTCGTGCGCCAGCACCACCGCGGGCGTGCCGGCGAGCAGCGCCGCGATGTTGCCGTGGATGCGGGTGCCGTAGGCGAAGTCGTGGCCGGCGAGCTCCTCGAGCCACACCTTGGGGTCGAGCGGCACCCTGACCTTGCCCTCGCGGAACAGCGGGTGCGTCAACTGCAGGGGGAAGGGCTGGTGGTCGCCGCTCGCGGCGGACAGGTCCCCCCAGAAGAGCAGTTCGGCGTCGACGAGGTTCTGCCCGTAGTAGGTGAGGTGGGGGAAACGTTCCTGCGCGTACTGGGCGATGCCTGCCACATCGCCGACCGGTATCGCGTCCGGCGACAGGTTGATGGCGATCCGGGAGTCGGCGTCCAGCGTGCCGGGGTCGCGCGGGGCGGGGAACGCGCCGCCGTGCAGGAACATCGACGGGCAGCCGATGATGTCCGTCTCACCGAAGCCAAGTCCGCGCAGGTACGAGGCGGTCAGCTCGCCGCGCACACCGATCGTGGCGGAACGACTCAGCACGGCCCGGACGAACCGGCGCACCGACTCCTCCATGGGGCGCAGGACCTCGGTGTCGTAGTCCTCGCCGACCTGCGCACCCACCCCGAGCACGACGACCGGGATCGTCAGCTGCTCGATCAGCGTCGAGAGGCGGTCCAGCGAGGCCTGGAACTGCGGCCGGAAGGCGTTGGCGAGCGGCACGACGAAGACGTCGTACTCCTCGTTGATCTGCCGGGCCCGCTCGGCGGACATGTCGGTCCTGATGCCGTTCGACGTGACCTCGGTGTTCGGCGTCAGCAGGATCTTGTGCGCTGCGTCGCTGAAGAGCAGGTTCCCGGAGTTGGTGCCGAAGAGGTCCTGGTGGATGAACTCCTCGTGCGAGGTCACCCGGAACGGGCTCTTGCCGGAACGGATCAGGATGCGCTTCATGGTCTTCTCCCGGCGGCTCGACGCCGGACCGGTGGACCCGGCCCCCCGCCCCGTCTGCTGTGGCCGCCCCGGCCGGGCACGGCACCGGCACTCTATCCGAGCCCCCCTGACCACCCCCAGACCCACGAGAGCCCCGCATCGGGGCGCCCTCGGTCGCGCGCCGCCCGCCGTACCGGGGCGGCCGTCCGTTCAGCGGCGCGGGCGGTGCGTCACCCGAGCTGGGCGGGGACCTCGACGGCGATCTTCTCGAAGACGGCCTGGTCGGCTGCGAAGTCGGAGTCCGGGATGGGCCAGTGGATCACGAGTTCGTCGATGCCCAGAGCGGCGTGGCGTCCGGCGAAGTCGACGAAGGCATCGACGGAGCGCAGCGGGTCGGTGCGGTCCGGGGTGAACCCGGTGAGCAGGATCCTGTCGAGTTCGGCCGCGTCGCGGCCGATCCCGGCACACGCGTCGGCGAGCCGGTCCAGCTGTCCGCGTACGGCGTCCACCGACTGCTCCGGAGTGCCGTCCTCGTACAGCTTCGGGTCGCCGGTCGTCACCCACGCCTGCCCGTACCGGGCGGCGAGCCGCATGCCGCGCGGGCCGGTGGCCGCCACCGCGAACGGCAGCCGCGGACGCTGGACGCAGCCGGGGATGTTCCGGGCCTCGTGCGCCGTGTAGAAGTCGCCCTCCGAGGAGACGGCGTCCTCCGTCAGCAGCCGGTCGAGGAGTGGGACGAACTCGCCGAAGCGGTCGGCCCGTTCGCGCGGCGTCCAGGGTTCCTGGCCGAGCGCCGTCGCGTCGAAGCCGGTGCCGCCGGCACCGATCCCCAGTGTGACCCGCCCGCCCGAGACGTCGTCCAGGGAGATCAGCTCCTTGGCGAGCGTCACGGGGTGCCGGAAGTTCGGCGAGGTCACCAGCGTGCCCAGGCGCAGCCGGTCGGTCACGGCCGCCGCCGCGGTCAGGGTGGGCAGGGCCCCGAACCACGGCCCGTCGCGGAACGACCGCCAGGAGAGGTGGTCGTAGGTGTACGCCGCGTGGAAGCCGAGCTCCTCCGCCCGCAGCCACTGGTCGCGGCCGCCTTCCGACCAGCGGCGGACGGGGAGGATCACGGTGCTCAGTCGCATGGCTCCGACCCTACGCGGCCGCGGGAACGGCCGCCGCCCCGGCAGGTCGTCGCAGGCGGTGGCCGGTTCGTCACTCAGGTGTGCGCAGTCACGCACAATCGTGCGGGCATATGCGCGACACTTGGCGGGTGACTTCAGCGACCGAACGGCCCCGCACCCCGGCCCCGCGTCCCAGGCCCCGGCTCATCGCCACCGACCTCGACGGGACCCTGCTGCGGGACGACAAGACCGTCTCCCCCCGCACCGTCGCCGCGCTGGCGGCGGCCGAGGAGGCGGGGATCGAGGTCTTCTTCGTGACCGGGCGCCCGGCCCGCTGGATGGAGGTGGTCAGCGAGCACGTCCACGGCCACGGCCTCGCGATCTGCGCCAACGGCGCGGCGGTCGTCGACCTGCACGCCTCGGGCGAGCTGATCCACGTCCGCGACCTGCCCCGCGCCGACGCCCTGGAGGTCGTCCGGACGCTGCGGGCGGCGGTGCCCGGCGCGACGTTCGCCGTCGAGCTGACCACCGGCATCCACTACGAGCCGGAGTACCCGCCGTTCTTCCTCGACCCCGGGGCCTCGATCGGGGCCGCGGAGAAGCTGCTCGACCCGGAGTTCGCGGACGCCCCCGTGCTGAAGCTGCTCACCCACCACCCCGAGATGCGTCCCGACGACTTCCTCACTCTGGCCCGCCAGGCGGCCGGGGGGCTGGCCTCGTTCACCCGCTCCAGCCCCACCGCGCTCCTGGAGATCAGCGGGCGCGGGGTGTCCAAGGCGAGCACGCTGGCCCTGTGCTGCGAGCAGCGCGGCATCGGCCCGGAGGAGGTCGTGGCCTTCGGCGACATGCCCAACGACATCGAGATGCTGACCTGGGCCGGCGCCTCGTACGCCATGGGCAACGCGCACCCGGACGCGCTCGCGGCGGCGTCCGGGTGCACGGTCGGGAACAACGAGGACGGGGTGGCGGTCGTCATCGAGGAGATCCTCGCGGGCGTCTGAGACGGGCCCGGGGCCTCTCCGGACCGTGTGGCTCCCGCGCGTCCGTCACGCCCCGCCGAGTGGGGCCTCCCAGGTCACGGTCGTGCCCGGCCGGGTCCCCGAGCCGCCGAGTCCCGCCCCGAACTCGCTGGTCCCGCCCAGCGCCTCCGCCCGCCGGCGGAGGTTGCGCAGCCCGCTGCGGCGGCCCCCCTCCGGGATGCCCACGCCGTCGTCGGCAACCGTGAGCCTGACCCCGCGCTGCCCGTCCGCGAGGACGGCGGTGGCGTCCACGACCACGTCGATCCGGGTTGCCTGCGCGTGCCGGAAGGCGTTGGACAGCGCCTCGCGCAACGCGGCGACCAGGTTCTTCGTCGTCAGTTCGCCGACGGCGGCGTCGACCGGCCCGATGAACCGGCTGCCCGGCTTGAACCCCAGCGGCACCGACGCCATGTTGATCTCCCGCAGCACCCGGGTCCGCAGCGACGACGGGGCGTCGGCGGGGCCCTGCTGGAGGGCGAAGATGGTTGTGCGGATCTCCTGGATGGTCAGGTCCAGCTCGTCGACGGCCTTGCCCACCCGGTCCCGCACCTCCGGTACATGGGACTTCCGCTGCGCGCCCTCCAGCATCATGCCGGTGGCGAAGAGCCGCTGGACGACCAGGTCGTGCAGGTCGCGGGCGATCCGGTCGCGGTCCTCGTAGACGGCGAGCCGCTCCCGGTCGCGCTGCGCCTGCGCCATGATCAGCGCGAGGGCCGCCTGCGAGGCGAACTGGCCGGCGAGCACGCGCTCCGCCGCGCTGAAGGGTCGGCCGCCCCGCCGTCGGGGGGTCACGAGCGCGCCGAGGACGTGCCCGTCGCTCTTCAGCGGGAGCATCATCGTGGGCCCGAAGTGGGCGGCGATCTCGACGAGGGTCTGCGTCTCGCGGGCCGCGTCGTCGAAGAACTGGGCCTCGCCGGCGAACAGGCGTGCGGCCGCCGGGGTCTCGGGCGGCACGACCGCACCCAGCAGCCCGCGCGGGGCCTCGCCCGGCGTGGCGACCGCCACCACCTCCAGGCCGCCGTCCTCCGCGAACAGCGCGACGATCCCCGCGTCAGCCTCCGCGAGCCGCCGGGCCTGCTCGGCCACGACGGACAGCGAATCGTCCGCGTCCTCGCCCGAGAGCAGGGCCGTCGTCACGGCCACCGATCCGTCGATCCAGCGTTCCCGCTGGGCGGCGGCCTCGTAGAGGCGGGCGTTGCCGATGGCGACGCCCGCCTGGCCGGCCAGGATCTGCACCAGCTTGAGGTCGTCCCGGGTGAACGAGGGGTCGCCGTCCTTGCCGCTGAGATAGAGGTTGCCGAACACCTCACCCTCCACCTGGACGGGGACCCCGAGGAACGTCCGCATCGGCGGGTGGCCGGCCGGCAGGCCCGTGGCGCGTGGGTCGACAGTGAGGTCGTCGAGCAGGATCGGCCCGGGATCCTTGATCAACGCTCCGAGCAGCCCGGACCGGCCGTCCGGGCGGCGGCCGATCCGCTCCGCCTCCGCCGGGGGGACGCCGTAGGT
Organism: Streptomyces sp. NPDC060194; assembly: GCF_042728285.1. Lineage (NCBI taxonomy): Bacteria > Bacillati > Actinomycetota > Actinomycetes > Kitasatosporales > Streptomycetaceae > Streptomyces > Streptomyces sp. NPDC060194. The sequence continues at coordinate 21,228 of NZ_JBHWZH010000062.1, forward strand.
GACGAACTCGGCCAGTCCGCCGCGCTCCTTGTCGATGACCCCGAGCGCCGCGTACCGGGCGCCGGTCAGCCAGGCCGCCGTCTCGCAGATCCGGTCGAGGGTGGCCGGCAGTTCGAGGCCGGTGCCGACCGAGAGCACAGCCTCCAGGAGGCGCGGCGCCCGCGCGGCCATGGCGGCGGAGTTCAGTGGCGGAGTCATGGTTCGAGGCTAATCACCCCGGCTTGGAGCGGAAAGTCGGATTCCTCACGGGATCCGCCGCGAAGCACGAGTCGCGCCGCGAAGCGAGGGACGCGCCGCGGAGCGAGGGACGCGCCGCGGAGCGAGGGACGTGCCGCCGAGCAAGGGTCGCGCCGCGAGGCAGGGGACGCGCCGCGAGGCAGCCCGCCCCCGCGTGTCACCGTCACACCGCCGCCGGCTCCACCTCCCGCTCACGGTCCAGCATCCGCCGCAGCGGCCCCTCCACCGCCCGCAGCTCCGCGAACCCGCCGCGCTGAACGATCCGGCCGCCGTCGAGCACGATCACCTCGTCGATCGCGCCAGGCGCCTCGAGCCCGGCCAGCCGGTGCGTGATCAGCACCGTCGTGCGGCCCTCGGTGGCCGCCAGGAGGTCCGCGGTGAGCGCGTCCGCCGTGGGCAGGTCGAGGTGCTCGGCCGGCTCGTCGAGCACCAGGACGGGGAAGTCCGCGAGCAGCGCCCGGGCCAGCGCGAGCCGCTGCCGCTGGCCTCCGGAGATCCGCGCCCCGTGCTCGCCCACCAGGGTGTCGAGCCCGTCGGGCAGCCCGTCGGTCCACTCCAGGAGCCGCGCCCCGGCCAGCGCCCGGCGCAGCTCGTCCTCGCTCGCACCGGGCCGCGCGAGCCGCAGGTTCTCCCGGACCGAACTGTCGAAGACGTGCGCGTCCTGGGCGCACAGTCCGACCGCACGCCGCACGTCGTCGCTCCCCATCGCCTGGGCGTCGACCTCGCCGAGCGCGTACGTGCCCCGCTCCGGATCCAGGAAGCGCAGCAGCACCTGGGCGAGTGTCGTCTTGCCCGATCCGGAGGCTCCGACCACCGCGATCCGCTTCCCGGCCGTGAGTTCCATATCGACCCCGTCGAGCGCGGGCCGCTCCTGGCCCGGGTGGCGGGCGGTGATCCCGCGCAGCCGCAGCGGGAACGGCGACTCCGGGGCGGGCACCGCTTCGGCCGGCTCGTGGACGGGCTCGGGGGAGTCCAGTACGTCGAAGACCCGCTCGGCGCTGCGGCGGGCCCGCTGGCGGAACTGCACCGCGAGCGGCATCCCGGCGACCGTCTCGAACGCGGCGAGCGGCAGCAGCACCACCACGGCGAGCACGACCCCGTCCAGTCGGCCGTCCACGACCCCCTGGACCCCGACCGCCGCGGCTCCCGCCACGGTCAGTCCGGTGACCAGGGCCGTCAGTCCCGCTCCGAGCGCGGTCGCGGCCGCGCCCCGACGGGCGATCGCGGTGAGCACCTTGTCGGCCTCCCGCACCGCCGCCGTGCGCCGCGGCAGCACGCCGGCGACCGTCAGCTCGGCCGTGCCCGTGAGCAGGTCGGCCACCCGAGTCGCCAGCACCCCGCGGGCGGGCGCGAGCCGCTCCTCGGCCCGGCGGGCGACCGCCCCGCCGAGCGCCGGCACGGCGATCCCCGCGAGCAGCAGACCGGCCGCGAGTACCGCGCCGGCCGCCGGGAGCAGCCAGGTGGTGACGCCGACCGCGGCGACACCGACCACGGTGGCCGCGCCCGCCGGGAGGAGCCACCGGAGCCAGTAGTCCTGCAGGGCGTCCACGTCGGCGACGAGCCGGGCGAGCAGGTCGCCCCGGCGCCGCTCCCCGAGGCCCGCGGGCGCGAGGCGCTCCAGCCGCCGGTAGACGGCGACCCGTGTCGCGGCCAGCAGGCGCAGCACCGCGTCATGGGTGACCAGGCGCTCCGCGTAGCGGAACACCGCGCGGCCGATCCCGAACGCGCGGGTCGCGGTGACCGCGACCATCAGATAGAGCACCGGCGGTTGTTCGGAGGCCCGCGAGATCAGCCAGCCGGAGACGCCCATCAGCCCGACGCCGCAGGCGAGCGCGAGACTGCCGAGGAGCAACCCCCACGCCATCCGTCCGCGCTGCTCGTCGGCCGTCCGGCGAACACGACGCAGGGGATGCGCGGCCCTCACGGCCGACGGGACGTCGGCGGGCTCGGTTTCACGTGAAACATCTCCGCGAGGAGCCGATGTTTCACGTGAAACCAGGCCGGCGTCGAGCGATGTTTCACGTGAAACATCGCTCCCGGTCCGCGGGAGGGCTCCCGCCTCCTGAGCGGTCCCACCGAGCCTCACCACCCGGTCCGCCACCGCGAGCAGCGCCGGCCGGTGCACGACGAGGACGACCGTGCGCCCCGCCGCCAGCCGGCGGACCGCGGCCACGATGCCCGCCTCGGTCTCGCCGTCGAGGGCCGCCGTCGGCTCGTCCAGGAGGACCACCGGACGGTCGGCCAAGAAGGCCCGGGCCAGCGCGAGGCGCTGCCGCTGCCCCGCCGAGAGCCCTGAACCGTCCTCGCCCAGGGCGAAGTCCAGTCGGCCGGGCAGGTCGCGGACGAAGTCCGCCGCCCCCGCCTCACGCAGCGCCGCCCACACCGCAGGATCGTCCGCGTCGGGCCGGGCCAAGCGCACGTTGTCGGCGACCGTGCCGGCAAAGAGGTGCGGGCGCTGCGGCACCCAGGCCACCCGCTCCCGCCAGCGGTCGAGGTCGAGCTCCGACAGCTCCGTCCCACCGACCGTCACGCGACCGGAGGCCGGTTCGGTGAACCCGAGGATCACCTGCAGGAGCGTCGACTTACCCGCCCCGCTGGGGCCGACGACCGCGACCGTCTCCCCCGCGCCGATCGCGAAGGAACCCGACTCCAGCGACGGGTGCGTGCGACCGGGGTGCCTTAGGACCACGTCGTCGACGACGATCGAGGCCCCGGTGGGCACCGGCGCCGTGCCGCCGCGCCGCACCGGGGTCTCCAGGACGGCGAAGACCTCCTCCGCGGCGGCCAGTCCCTCCGCGGCGGCGTGGTACTGGGCCCCCACCTGACGCAGGGGCAGATAGGCCTCGGGGGCGAGGATCAGGATCACGAGCCCCGTGAAGAGGTCGAGGTCGCCGTGGACCAGCCGCATGCCGATGCCGACCGCGACCAGCGCGACCGAGATCGTGGCGAGCAGTTCCAGGGCGAAGGACGACAGGAAGGCGATGCGCAGCGTCCGCAGGGTCGCCTGCCGGTACTCGTCGGTGATCCGGCGGATCGACTCGGCCTGCGCCTTCGCCCGGCCGAAGACCTTCAGGGTCGGCAGCCCCGCCACCACGTCCAGGAAGTGACCGGAGAGCCGGGAGAGCAGCCGCCACTGCCGGTCCATCCGGGCCTGCGTCGCCCAGCCGATCAGCATCATGAAGACCGGGATCAGCGGCAGGGTGATCACGATGGTGAGCGCCGAGATCCAGTCCTCGGTGACGATCCGGGCGAGCACCGCCACCGGCACCACCACCGCGAGTCCCAGTTGCGGCAGGTAGCGGGCGAAGTAGTCGTCGAGCGCGTCGACACCCCGGGTGGCGAGGGTCACCAGCGACCCGGTGCGCTGTCCGCCCAGCCACCCCGGCCCGAGCTCTCCCGCCCGGGCGAGGAGCCGCCCTCGCAGCTCCGACTTCACCGCCGCGCCGGCCCGGTGCGCGGCCAGCTCCGTCAGCCAGGCGACCGCCGCGCGCCCCACCGCGACCGCGACGAGCAGCAGCAGCGGGGTGCGCAGGTCGGCGATCCCCTCACCTCGCTGGAACCCGCCCACCACCACCTCGGCGATGAGCATCGCCTGGGCGATGACCAGGAGGGCGCCGGTCAGACCGAGCCCGACCACGGCCGCCAGGAAGAGCCGGGTGGCGCGGGCGTACCTCAGGAGTCGCGGGTCGATCGGTTTCACGTGAAACATCCCCCAACGGGGTCGGCGGGGTCCGGACCGGGTCAGTGCGCGTCGGCGATGTGCTGGGTGCCGATCCGCTTGCGGAACACCCAGTAGGTCCAGCCCTGGTAGAGCAGGACGACGGGGGTCGCGATCGCCGCGCACCACGTCATGATCTTCAGGGTGTACGGGCTGGAGGCGGCGTTGGTCACCGTCAGGCTCCACGCGCTGTCCAGCGACGACGGCATGACGTTCGGGAACATCGCCAGGAACAGCATCGCGAAGGACGCGGCGACCACGACGCCGGAGAGGGCGAACGCCCACCCCTCCCGCCCCCGTCCGTTCAGCACGACGGCGGCGACGAGGGCGGCCAGGGCGACCAGCAGAGCGACGGCGCTGCTGCCGCCGCCGTAGGAGAGCTGGCCCCAGCCGAGGTAGAGGGCCGCGATCAGGACGAGGACCGCGCCCAGCCGCCCGGCGAGCTGCCGGGCCCGGCCCCGGATGTCGCCCACCGTCTTGAGGGCGGTGAACACCGCCCCGTGGAAGGTGAAGAGCACCACGGTGAACACCCCGCCGAGCAGGGCGAACGGGTTGAGCAGGTCGAGGACGGTGCCGGCGTACTCGTGGTCGCTGTCCAGCGGCACTCCGCGCAGCATGTTGGCGAAGGCGACGCCGAAGAGCAGCGCGAGCAGCAGGGAGGCGTAGAAGATCACGTTCTCCCAGGCCCGCTGCCAGCTCTCGTCGTCACGCTTGGCCCGGTACTCGAAGGCGACCACCCGCACGATCAGGGCCACCAGCACCAGGAGCAGGGGCAGATAGAACCCGGAGAAGAGGGTGGCGTACCACTCGGGGAAGGCGGCGAAGGTCGCCCCGCCCGCGGTGAGCAGCCAGACCTCGTTGCCGTCCCAGACCGGGCCGATGGTGTTGATGAGGACGCGGCGCTCCTTGCGGTCGCGGGCCAGGACCTTGGTGAGGATGCCGACCCCGAAGTCGAAGCCCTCCAGGAAGAAGAAGCCGATCCACAGGACGGCGATGAGCACGAACCAGACGTCGTGTAGTTCCACAGTGCGCTCCCTAGCCCGTCAGTAGGAGAAGGCCATCGGCCGGTCGGGGTCGTGGTCGTCGTCCCCGCCGATCTTCTTGGGCGGGTCGAGGTCGTCCTCGGTGAGTTCGGGCGGTCCCGCCTTGGCGTACTTGAGCAGCAGCTTGATCTCGACGACGGCGAGGATCGCGTAGAGGCTCGTCAGGACGACGAGGCTGGTGAGCATCTCGCCCTGGGAGACCGACGGCGAGACGGAGTCCTCGGTGCGGATGAGGCCGTAGACGGCCCAGGGTTGGCGGCCCGTCTCGGTGAAGATCCAGCCCCAGGAGTTGGCGATCAGCGGGAAGCCGAGCGTCCAGACGGACAGGGTCCAGTACCAGCGGCCGATCCCCGGTCCGAGTTCGGTCTTCTTCGTCAGCGCGAGACGGGGCACCTCGTCCTCGCTCGTCCGCAGCTCTGGTGCGAGCCAGAGCCTGCGGCGGGTGAGGTAGAGGCCGGCGGCGCCCAGGGTGACCGACGCCATGCCGAAGCCGATCATCCAGCGGAAGCCCCAGTAGGCGGTGGGGATGTTCGGCCGGTAGTCGCCCGGTCCGTACTTCTCCTGCTCGGCCGCGTTCACGTCGTTGATGCCGGGGACGCACTCCTTGAGGTTGCTGTCGGCGAGGAAGGAGAGGATGGCGGGGATCTCGACGGCGACCTTGTTGTGCCCCTTGTCCACGTCGCCGACGGCGAACAGGGAGAAGGGGGCCGGGCACTCGGTCTCCCAGAGCGCCTCCGCGGCGGCCATCTTCATCGGCTGCTGCTTGAACATCACCTTGGCGAGCTGGTCCCCGCTGAGCGCGGTGAGCGCGCCCGAGATCAGCAGCACCACCAGGCCGAGCCGGAGCGAGGTCCGCATCACCGGGATGTGCTGCTTCTTGCGCAGGTGCCAGGCGGCGATGCCGACCATGAACGCGCCGCCGGTCAGGAAGGCCGCGGTGAGCGTGTGCCCGACGACGACCAGGGTGGTGTCCTGCGTCAGCACCTTCCAGATGTCGGTCAGCTCGGCGCGGCCGGACTCCTTGTTGATCCGGTAGCCCACGGGGTGCTGCATCCAGGAGTTCGCGGCCAGGATGAAGTACGAGGAGAGGATCGTGCCCAGGGAGACCATCCACATCGTCGCGCAGTGCAGCTTCTTGGGCAGCTTGTCCCAGCCGAAGATCCACAGGCCGATGAAGGTGGACTCGAAGAAGAAGGCGATGAGTGCCTCGAAGGCGAGCGGGGCGCCGAAGACGTCGCCGACGAAGCGCGAGTAGTCCGACCAGTTCATGCCGAACTGGAACTCCTGCACGATGCCGGTGGCGACGCCCATGGCGATGTTGATGAGGAAGAGCTTTCCCCAGAACTTCGTCGCCTTGAGGTACTTCTCCTTGCCCGTCCGCACCCAGGCGGTCTCCAGGCCGGCGACGAGCGCGGCGAGGGAGATCGTCAGTGGGACGAACAGGAAGTGGTAGACGGTGGTGATGCCGAACTGCCATCGCGCCAGGGTCTCTGGTGCCAGAGCTAGGTCCACGTCGTCGTTCTCCTTAGGTCGCCGTGGTCACCGCAGCGGCGTCGTCCCCGCAGCACCGCCGATATCCGGAGCAACCGGGACACGCTTGTGAACGCGTTCACATTCACAAGCATTATGTCGTACGGGTATACGAGCTCGGTAACGGGGGGGCCGTTAGTCCCGCCACACTCCGCCGGTAGCCTTCGCCCGGCCTGGAACGCCGAGGTCCCGGCACGCGTCCGCCGGGGACGCCGAGGTCCCGGCGGTCACGCGTCCGCCGGGACCTCGTCGGAACCGCCGACGTCAGAGCTCCTTGCGGTACGCCTCCGCCGCCTGCAGGAAGAGGTCGTTGCCGGCGACCTCGCCGATGGTCGCCCGCATCCCCTCGCCGGCGAAGGGCCGGACCACGACCCCGGCCCGCTCGCAGGCCGCGGCGAAGTCGAGCGTCCGCTCCCCCAGCCGCAGCCACACGAAGTTCGCCTGCGTCTCCGGCACCGTCCAGCCCTGGCCGCGCAGCGCCTCGACGACCCGGCCCCGTTCGACCACCAGCGCCTCGACCCGCTCCAGAAGGGCGTCCTCCGCGCGCAGGGAGGCCACGGCCGCGTCCTGCGCGAGCTGGCTCACCCCGAACGGCACGGCCGTCTTGCGCAGCGCCGCGGCGACCGGCTCGTGCGCCACCGCGAAGCCCACCCGCAGCCCGGCCAGCCCGTACGCCTTGGAGAAGGTGCGCAGCACGCAGACGTTCGGCCGGTCCCGGTAGAGCTCGATGCCGTCCGGGACGTCGGCGTCGCGGATGAACTCCCGGTACGCCTCGTCGAGCACCACGAGCACGTCGGCGGGCACCCGGTCGAGGAAACGTTCCAGCTCGGCCCGGCGCACCACGGTCCCGGTGGGGTTGTTGGGGTTGCACACGAAGATCAGCCGGGTGCGGTCGGTGATCGCGTCGGCCATCGCGTCCAGGTCGTGCACGTCGCCGTCCGTGAGCGGCACCCGGACGGAGGTCGCCCCGCTGATCTGCGTGATGATCGGATAGGCCTCGAACGACCGCCAGGCGTAGATCACCTCGTCGCCCGGCCCCGACGTCGCCTGGACCAGGGACTGCGCCACCCCGACCGACCCCGTACCGGTCGCCAGGTGCGACTGCGGCACCCCGAAGTGCTCCGCCAGCTCCGCCGTCAGCGCCGAACACGCCATGTCCGGGTAGCGGTTGAACGAGCCGGCCGCCGCGACGGCGCTCTCCATCACGCCGGGAAGCGGCGGGTACGGGTTCTCGTTGGAGGACAGCTTGTAGGCCGGCGCCCCGCCCTCGGCCGCCGCGGCCGGCCTTCCGGGCTTGTACGTCGGGATGCCGTCCAGCGCGCCGCGCAGACGGGGGCTCTTCTCGCTCACTGCCGTGTCCCTTCCCAGGATCGAATACTCCTCACCCTATGAGGATTCGCGTCCGCTGCGAACGGTCCGGGAGAAGGGCGTACGCGAAGGGGGGTGGTGAAGGCATATATGACGCGCGCCCCTGGCTCACCCCGTGGCGCGCGTCACCCGTGCAGGTGAGTTGCGGGCTCACCCCAAGAAGGAGGCCTGCCTGGGCTGCGGACCGCCGCGCGCTGTCCCTTGCGACCGGACACCGTCAACTGCCTCTCAAACGAAGGCGGATGAAATTATGGATCTTGCAGAAACGTACCGGCGCACCTCTGCATATGCACCACTGCCATTCGGCCCCCCGCGCCCTACTATCGGCTCGCCATGACAGCAGCAGGGAAGCACCAGGTGAGCCGGGCGGAGACCACGCGCCGGGGAAACCGGCCGGGGCGGGCGGGGATCAGGGACGTCGCCGCAGCGGCCGGTGTCTCCATCACGACCGTCTCCGACGCGCTCAACGGCAAGGGACGACTCCCCGACGCCACCCGCACCCACGTCCGCGAGGTCGCCGACCGGCTCGGCTACCGCCCGTCCGCCGCGGCCCGCACGCTCCGTACCGGGAAGTCGGGCCTCATCGGCCTGACGGTGACGACCTACGGGGACGAACCGTTCACCTTCACCGAGTTCGCGTACTTCGCGGAGATGGCCAGAGCCGCCACCTCCGCCGCGCTGGCCCGCGGCTACGCCCTCGTCATCCTGCCCGCCACGTCGCGGCTGAGCCCCGTGGACGTCTGGTCGAACGTCGCCCTCGACGGAACCGTCGTCGTCGACCCGTCTGACCAGGACCCGGTCGTCCTCGAGCTCGCCCAGCAGGGACTGCCCGTCGTCTCCGACGGCCGGCCGGCGGGCACCCTGCCGGTCACCGCCTGGGTCGACAACGACCACGAGGCGGCCGTGCTCGACATCCTCGACCACCTGGCCGACTCCGGCGCCCGCCGGATCGGGCTGCTCACCGGCACCTCGACCGACACCTACACCCGGCTCTCCACCGAGGCCTACCTCAGCTGGTGCGGTCGCGTGGGCCAGGATCCGGTGTACGAGGCCTACCCGGCCCACGACCCGTGCGCCGGCGCCGTCGCCGCCGACCGCCTCCTCGCCCGCCCCGACCGGCCCGACGCGGTCTACGGGCTGTTCGACCCCAACGGCACCGACCTGCTCGCCGCCGCCCGCCGCTACGGACTGCGGGTCCCCGACGACCTGCTGCTGGTCTGCTGCAGCGAGTCCGTCGTCTACGCGAGCACCGAACCGCCCGTCACGACGCTCTCCCTCAAGCCGCGCCGGATCGGCACGGCCGTCGTCCAGCTCCTCATCGACGCGATCGAGGGCGTCGTCGGAGACGGCCCGGTGGAACAGGTGATACCGACCGAGCTGATCGTTCGCACCTCGTCCCAGCGCCGCACCCACCGCACGACCGTCAGTCCGCCGCGCGCGCCGTCCTGACCGGCGCGTCCCCGGCGGAGAATCTTGGCAAAACCCGTGGAAAAGCCGCGTGTCGTCCCCGGCCGGCCGCGGGTCCGCCCCGATTGACCACCCCTGGTGCATCACACGCAGCGATCCGCATTCCTATGATGGGCGCACGACACCGGGGACGGCCGTGGACCAGGCCGGAGGCATTCGGTGCACGGCGGCGCGCGACGGTGGTGGAGGGGTCGATGACTCAGGGGGCCGGTCAAGGACCCGCGATGCGTACGGAAGCGCACCGCGACTTCCGCGTACCGCCGTACGTGCACGAGACCGGCCCGGAGTACGACTCCGCCGCCCCGGCCTTCCACCCCGAACCCACGGGCCACCCCGTCGCGGCCTACCCGGACGACCGCTACGGCGGGGAGTACCCCGAGGGCTACACCCCCACCCAGCGCGACCTCCCGGTCATCAGCCGCGACGACGCCCAGCGGGAGGGCGCCCGCGACCTGCCGAACGGCTACGGCGAGGCGGGCGGCGGCCGCGGTCCGCTCTTCGTCGTCGGCGACGTCCACGGCTACCTCGACGAGCTCCTCGACGCGCTGCACACCCAGGGCCTGGTCGACGGCGAAGGCCGCTGGTGCGGCGGGACGGCCCGGCTCTGGTTCCTCGGCGACTTCACCGACCGCGGCCCCGACGGCATCGGCGTCATCGACCTCGTCATGCGGCTCTCCGCCGAGGCCGCCGCGGCCGGCGGCTACTGCAAGGCGCTGATGGGCAACCACGAACTGCTCCTCATCGGCGCCAAGCGCTTCGCCGACACCCCCGTCAACTCCGGTGCCGGCACGGCCACGTTCCAGGCGGCCTGGCTCCTGAACGGCGGCCAGAAGAGCGACATGGACCGCCTGGAGGACCACCACCTCCAGTGGATGTCCCGCCTCGACGCCGTCGTCGAGGAGGACGGCCATCTGCTGCTCCACTCCGACACCACGGCCTACCTCGACTACGGCTCCTCCGTGACCGACGTCAACGACGGCATCCACGAGGTGCTCACCCGCGGTGACGCCGACGAGTGCTGGGACCTCTTCCGCAAGCTCACCAAGCGCTTCGCCTTCCGCGACGAGGGCGGTGCCGGCGCGGCCCGCGAACTCCTCGACACCTTCGGCGGCACCCGGGTCGTCCACGGCCACAGCCCCATCCCGTACCTGCTGGGTGAGGTGGGTTCCGAGGACGGCGACGGGCCGCGGCGCGCGGAGGTCGAAGGTCCGCACGTGTACGCGGACGGGCTCGCGATCGCCATGGACGGCGGGGTCACCATGGCGGGCAAGCTGCTCGTCGTCCAGTTGCCACTCCCGGCCCGGGTGTGACCGAGGGTGACGACCGGCCCGGCGGTCGCCAGGTACTCCTACGCTGCGGCCGCCGGGACAATGCCCTGTCGGCTCGGCCAAATCCGTAAACCCTCTGTCACCGGGTGCCGGAATCCCTCTACCCTGGGCCTGTCCGTAGCGGGCTCTCCGTCGTTCCCGCCCCACCGCCCTGCATGACGGCGCAATCCAGCGGCCCCACGGAGCATCGGGGGATGTCCATGAACAGCGCTCCGCATCTGCTCAACGAGGACCGTCAGGAATTCGAGCGGACCCTGGACGAGGCATTGCGCACGGCATCGGGTCATCCGGATTTCGAGGGTCTCGGGAACCGGCTCAATCCCGAACAGCTCCGCACCCTGGCGCTCAACGCCACCGCCCTGATCATGGCGCCGGTGGCCGGTGAGTACGGGCACTTCGTGCAGGTCCGTGCGGACCTGCGGGACACGGCGGCCGGGCGGGAGCAGCGCGCGTCCGAGGGCGGTCTCACCGCCTCGCTCCAGACCGTCGCCGCGGCCGGCGAGGTGGCCGCCGGCTCGGGGGCCGGCCTTGCCGCCGTCGTCGCGGTCCTCACCCCGGTGCTCGCCGGAGCCGCGGCGGCGATCTTCCTCCTGGTGGGCTACGCCCTGAAGCTGCTGACGCCCGAGCCCGGTCTCGCCGACACCATGCTCACCGCCGGCTGGATCTTCGGAGCCGTCACCGCCGTGGCCATCCTGGTGGCCGGCGTCGGGCTGCTGCTCACCGCTCTGCGCAACGCCTCCACCTCGCTCGGCGCGGACGAGTACGGCGTTCGCTCCGAGGAACTCGACCGGGCACGCGACGCCTGGCGCGAGGCCCTGCTCCAGCGCGGGATCCTGCCCTTCCTCCGCGAGGCGCTCGCCGCGCCCGAGTCCTCGCCTACTGGCCCCGAACACGGCTCGGGGCCAGTAGGCCGCATCCCGCACCTCGGCTACCACAGCCCGGGCTTCTCCAGCCCGGACGGCGGGCAGTCGGCGGGGCACCGCCCGTCCTTCTCCAGCCCGGACTACTCCAGTCCCGACTTCGGCGGACCGGAGACGAAACCGGAATGACGACCGGCGGGAGACGCCGCGCCGGGTTCGGCGCGGCGCTCCTCCCACCTCAGGTCATGTTTCACGTGAAACATCCGGACGGTGTTTCACGTGAAACATCAGTCGGCGATCGGCAGATACACCCGGTTCCCGGCGGCGGCGAATTCCCTGGACTTCTCCGCCATTCCCGACTCGATCTCCTCCTGGGTTCCCCCGTGCTCCCGCCGGATGTCCTGGGAGATCTTCATCGAGCAGAACTTCGGCCCGCACATCGAGCAGAAGTGCGCCGTCTTCGCGGGTTCGGCGGGCAGCGTCTCGTCGTGGAACTCCCGTGCCGTGTCGGGGTCGAGGGCCAGGTTGAACTGGTCCTCCCAGCGGAACTCGAACCGCGCGTCCGACAGCGCGTCGTCCCACTCCTGCGCGCCGGGATGCCCCTTGGCGAGGTCCGCGGCGTGGGCCGCGATCTTGTAGGTGATCACCCCGGTCTTCACGTCGTCCCGGTTCGGCAGGCCGAGGTGCTCCTTCGGCGTGACGTAGCAGAGCATCGCCGTTCCCCACCAGGCGATCATCGCGGCCCCGATCCCGGACGTGATGTGGTCGTAGGCGGGTGCCACGTCCGTCGTCAGCGGGCCGAGGGTGTAGAACGGCGCCTCCTCGCAGATCTCCTGCTGTAGGTCGATGTTCTCCTTGATCTTGTGCATCGGGACATGGCCCGGGCCCTCGATCATCGTCTGCACGTGGTGCCGCTTGGCGATCGTGTTCAGCTCGCCGAGCGTGCGCAGCTCCGCGAACTGCGCCTCGTCGTTGGCGTCCGCGATGGAGCCGGGCCGCAGCCCGTCGCCGAGGGAGTAGGTGACGTCGTACGAGGCGAGGATCTCGCAGAGTTCCTCGAAGTGCTCGTAGAGGAACGACTCCTTGTGGTGGGCCAGGCACCAGGCCGCCATGATGGAGCCGCCGCGCGAGACGACGCCCGTCTTGCGCCGCGCGGTGAGCGGCACGTACGCGAGGCGCACCCCGGCGTGGACGGTCATGTAGTCGACACCCTGCTCGGCCTGCTCGATGACCGTGTCCTTGTAGACCTCCCAGCTCAGTTCCTCGGCCCGGCCGTCGACCTTCTCCAGTGCCTGGTACAGCGGCACGGTGCCGATGGGCACCGGGGCGTTCCTGAGGATCCACTCACGGGTCGTGTGGATGTTCCGGCCGGTGGAGAGGTCCATGACGGTGTCGGCGCCCCACCGGGTGGCCCAGGTCATCTTGTCCACCTCCTCCTCGATGGAGGAGGTGACGGCGGAGTTGCCGATGTTGGCGTTGACCTTCACCAGGAACCGCTTGCCGATGATCATCGGTTCGATCTCGGGGTGGTTCACGTTCGCGGGAAGCACCGCGCGGCCGGCCGCGATCTCCTCGCGCACCACCTCGGGGCTGACGTTCTCGCGGAGGGCCACGTACTCCATCTCGGGGGTGACCTCGCCCCGCCGCGCGTAGGCGAGCTGGGTGACGGCCCGACCCGGGCGTCCGCGCCGCGGCAGGCGCGGA
>NZ_JBHWZH010000063.1:0-34350 GCF_042728285.1 Streptomyces sp. NPDC060194
CGGGGGCACCCCGCCGGTGCGTCGCTCAGGTGCGGCGCGGACGCCCCGTCGAGGCGCGGAGGACGAGTTCGCCGGGCATCGCCGTCGTTCCGCCCGGCGGGGGTGCCTCGCGGCCCATGGCGAGGCGGCCGGCGAGGGCGCCCGCCGCCTGGAGGGGCAGGCGGACGGTGGTGAGCGCCGGGTGGGCGTCGGCGGAGAAGGGCAGGTCGTCGAAGCCGGTGACGGAGACGTCGCCGGGGACCGAGAGGCCGAGGTCGCGGACGGCCGCGCAGGCCCCCAGCGCGATGGTGTCGTTCGCGGCGACGAGCGCGGTGACGCCGGGCTCCCGGCGCAGCAGCTCGTGCGCGGCGTCGTAACCGCTGCGGCGGTCGAACGCGCCGTGCAGGAGGAGTCGCGGCGGGTCGTCGAGCCCGGCGGCGGCCAGCGCGGCGCGGTGGCCCTCCAGGCGGTGCCGGGTCGTGGTCCGGTCGGCGGGACCGGCGATGTAGCCGATGCGGCGGTGGCCGAGGCCGATGAGGTGCGCGGTGATCTCCCGGGCCCCGCCGCGGTTGTCGAAGGTGACGGCGAGGACATCGGCGTCACCCGCGACCGACGCGCCGTCGGCGGCCGGGGCGACGGACCCCGCCGCACGGCTCCCCGCCCCCTCGGTGAGCGGGGCGACGAGGGCCGCCGCGCCATGCCCCGCACCCGACCGGTCGCCCACGCCCCCTACGGCCCGCGTGCCCGCGCCTCCCGGGCCACCCGCGCCCGACCCGACGCCGGGTCCACTACGCGCCCCCTCGCCCGGGCCACCGACCCCGCCCGCGCCGGGGCCGGCCCCCGCGCCGGGGCCGGCCGGGCCCGGCCCGCTCCCCGCTCCCGCCGCCCCGCCCGGCAGGGCCTGCCGCGGCCGTCCACACAGGACGATCCGCGTGCCGGCCGCGCCCAACCGCCGCAGCTTCGCCGCGACGGCCGCGATGTGCGCCGGGTCCTCGATCGCGCCGCCGGTCAGGACGACCGCCGCGGCCCGCTGCCGCTGGAGCAGCGTGAGGTAGGTCAGCTCGCGCTCGGGCGAGCCGCCGGTGTTGCAGACGACCGCCAGCTTCTCGCCGCCCGCGCGGCCGCTGGTGGAGCCCACCTCGGACTGCACCGCGCTCGCCACGATCCCGAAGAACGGGTCGGCGATGTCGTTGACCAGGATCCCGACCAGGTCGGACGTGGCCGCGGCCAGCGCGCTGGCCGGCCCGTTCAGGACGTACTCCAGCTCGTCGACCGCCCGCAGCACCCGTTCGCGGGTCGACGCGGCGACCGGGTAGTTGCCGTTCAGGACGCGGGAGACGGTCGCGGGCGACACCCGCGCCCGGGCCGCCACGTCCGCCAGTGTCACGGTCGTCGTCATCTCGTCGCGCCTCCTGAGCCCGGTCCCGGACCCGCCGGACGGACGCGGGGTCCCCCAGGGACGGGCTCGCGGCCGACCTCTTGTCCGACGGTGAGAAGCAGGCTAGCTTCTCCCCCGATAGAAAGCGCTTACTACACCGCTGTGGTGCAGAAACCGCCGCGCCGGTTTCCCCTGTCCCGAGGAGTTCCGCATGACCAGGAGAACGGTCCGCATCGCCATGAACGGCGTGACCGGCCGGATGGGTTACCGCCAGCACCTCGTCCGCTCGGTGCTCGCGATCCGCGAGCAGGGCGGGCTCGATCTCGGCGACGGCACCGTGCTGTGGCCCGAACCGGTGCTCGTCGGCCGCCGCGCGCACGCCCTCCGGGCGCTCGCCGAGCGGCACGGACTCGACCCCGCGCACACCTCCACCGACCTGGACGCCGTCCTCGCCGACGACTCCGTGGACGTCTACTTCGACGCCCAGGTCACCTCCGCGCGGGAGGACGCGCTGCGCCGCGCGATCGCCGCCGGCAAGCACGTCTACACCGAGAAGCCGACCGCCACCGGCCTGGACGGCGCCCTGGAACTGGCCCGCCTCGCGCGGGACGCGGGGGTACGGAACGGGGTCGTGCAGGACAAGCTGTTCCTGCCGGGGCTGCGCAAGCTCAAGCGGCTGATCGACGGCGGGTTCTTCGGCGAGATCCTGTCCGTGCGCGGCGAGTTCGGCTACTGGGTCTTCGAGGGCGACTGGCAGGAGGCGCAGCGCCCCAGCTGGAACTACCGCGCGGAGGACGGCGGCGGCATCGTCGTCGACATGTTCCCGCACTGGGAGTACGTCCTGCACGAGCTGTTCGGCCGGGTGGAGTCCGTGCAGGCGCTGGTCCGCACGCACGTCCCGAAGCGCTGGGACGAGGAGGGCAAGCCGTACGCGGCCACCGCGGACGACGCCGCCTACGGCGTCTTCGAGCTGGCGGGCGGCCCGGTCGCCCAGATCAACTCCTCGTGGGCGGTGCGCGTCCACCGCGACGAGCTGGTGGAGTTCCAGGTCGACGGCACGCACGGCTCCGCCGTCGCGGGCCTGCGCGGCTGCCGGATCCAGCCCCGCGCGGCGACTCCCAAGCCGGTCTGGAACCCCGACCTGCCGGTCACCGAGTCCTTCCGCGACCAGTGGCAGGAGGTCCCCGACAACGCGGACCTCGACAACGGGTTCAAGGCCCAGTGGGAGCTGTTCCTGCGCCACGTGTACCTGGGCGAGCCCTACCACTGGGACCTGCTGGCCGGCGCGCGCGGCGTCCAGCTCGCCGAACTCGGCCTGCGCTCCTCCGCGGAGGGCCGCCGGCTGACCGTCCCGGAGCTGACCCTGTGACCGCGCGGGACGCGATCGCGGACACCGGCCTCCCCGGGCACGCCCGCCCCGCCCGGCGGGCGCCCCAGGGCCTCGTGCTGCCCGTCGCGGGCGGCGGTCTGCGCACGTACGCGCCGCGCGCCGAGCCGCACCGGGTCGCGGCGGGCGCGCCGCCCGTCTCCCGGACCGTGTTCGCCGCCGCGCACGTCGTCGCGGACCCGTACGCGGAGGACCCCGGCGCCGTCGACTGGGACGCCACGCTCGCCTTCCGCCGGCACCTGTGGTCGCACGGCCTGGGCGTCGCGGAGGCCATGGACACCGCCCAGCGCGGCATGGGCCTGGACTGGCCGGCCGCCGCCGAGCTGATCCGCCGCTCCGGCGCGGAGGCGAGGGCGGTCGGCGGGCGGATCGCGACCGGTGTCGGCACCGACCAGCTCCCGCCCGGGGAGGCGACGCTCGCCGAGGTGGCCGCCGCCTACGAGGAGCAGCTCGCCCTCGTCGAGGCGAGCGGCGCGCAGGCGGTGCTGATGGCGTCCCGGGCGCTGGCCGCCGCCGCGCGGGGCCCCGAGGACTACCTGGAGGTCTACGGCAGCCTGCTCCGGCAGACCGCGGAGCCGGTGGTCCTGCACTGGCTCGGCCCGATGTTCGACCCCGCTCTGGCGGGTTACTGGGGCTCGGCCGACCTGGACGAAGCCGCGGAGACGTTCCTGGAGGTCATCGCCGCGCACCCCGACAAGGTCGACGGCGTCAAGGTCTCCCTCCTCGCGGCCGAGCGCGAGGTCGCCCTGCGCCGCCGCCTCCCCCGGGGCGTGCGCTGCTACACCGGCGACGACTTCCACTACCCCGAGCTGATCGCGGGCGACGACCGCGGCTTCAGCCACGCGCTGCTCGGCGCGTTCGACCCGCTCGGCCCGCTCGCCGCCGAGGCCGTGCGCGTCCTCGACACCGGCGACGTCCGGGGCTTCCGCGACCTCATGGACCCGACCGTCGCGCTCTCCCGGCACCTCTTCGAGGCGCCGACGCGCTCCTACAAGACCGGCGTCGTCCTGCTGGCCTGGCTGGCCGGCCACCAGGACCACTTCACGATGGTCGGCGGCCTGCAGTCGGCCCGCTCGCTGCCCCACCTGGCCACCGCGTACGAACGGGCCGACGCCCTCGGCCTGTTCCCCGACCCCGGGCTGGCCCGCTCCCGGATGGCCGCCCTCCTGACCGTGCACGGAGTGACCCAGTGACCGCCGGCCTCGCCCGTCTCAGCATCAACCAGATGACCGTCCGGCAGCTCCCCCTGCCCGAGCTGGTCCGCGCGTGCGCCGACCTGGGCGTGCCGGCGGTCGGGCTGTGGCGGGAGCCCGTCCAGGAGTACGGGGTGGCGGCCGCGGCGGAGCTGGTGCGCGACGCCGGACTCGCCGTCAGCACGCTGTGCCGCGGCGGCTTCCTCACCGCGGCCGACCCCGCCGGGCGGGCCGCGGCGGTCGCCGACAACCGGCGGGCCGTCGACGAGGCCGCCGCGCTCGGCACCGACACCCTCGTCCTGGTCTCCGGCGGCCTCCCGCCCGGCTCGCACGACCTGGCCGGCGCGCGCGCCCGCATCACCGACGCCCTGACCGAGATCGCCCCCTACGCCGCCGCTTCCGGCGTCCGGCTCGCGATCGAGCCGCTGCACCCGATGTTCGCCGCCGACCGCTGCGTCGTCTCCACCCTCGGCCAGGCGCTCGCGATCGCCGAGCACTTCCCGGCCGAGCAGGTCGGCGTCTGCGTGGACACGTACCACGTCTGGTGGGACGACCGCGCGCCCGCGGACCTCGCCCGGGCGGGCGCGGGCGGCCGACTGCACGCCTTCCAGCTCGCCGACTGGACCACCCCGCTGCCCGCCGGCGTCCTCAACGGCCGGGGGCAGCTCGGCGACGGGGCGGTCGACCTGCCCGCGTGGTGCGGGCGCGCCGACGCGGCGGGCTGGTCGGGGCCGGTCGAGGTGGAGCTGTTCAACGACGGGCTGTGGGCCCGCGACGGTCTCGACGTGCTGAAGGAGACGGCCGAGCGGTTCCGTGTTCACGGCTGCTGAGCCGGTGCCGTCGCCACCGATGGACCGCCGGCCGCGTTCACGGGTGCGCGGTCGTCCTGCTCGGTGCGGGGGACGCCGCCCGGCGCGCCGCGGTCGCGTGTCAGGGAGGTGAGGGCGACGCCGCCGACCAGGAGGACGGCGGCGCACCACCGCAGGGGGGTGACGTGCTCGCCGAGGAGGAGGGCGGCCGACGTCATGCCGAAGACGGGGACGAGGAGGGTGAAGGGGGCGACGGTCGAGGCGGGGTAGCGGCTCATGAGGTAGCTCCAGGCGCCGAAGCCGAACACGGTGGAGACCCAGGCGACGAAGAGGAGCGCGGCGAGCCCCGTCAGGTCGAGGGAGCGCAGCGCCGCGAGGTCGGCGCTCGGGCCCTCGAAGAGGAGCGAGAGGGCGAGCAGCGGCAGGACCGGGACGACGCAGACCCAGATCATGAAGTTCAGCGCGTCCGGCGGGGCCGCCCTGCGGGTCAGCACGTTGGAGACGCCCCAGGCCGCGGCCGCGGCGACGACCAGCGTGAACGCGAGCAGCGGGCCGCTGTGCGCGCCCTCGTCGTACGCCGCGACGCCGATCCCGCAGAACGCGATCGCCATCCCCGCGAGCCGGACCCGCCCGGGCCGCTCCCGCAGGACGACCACCGCGATCAGCGCGGTGAACACGGCCTGGATCTGGAGCACCAGCGAGGAGAGCCCGGCGGGCATGCCCTCGTGCATCCCGATGAAGAGCAGCCCGAACTTGGCGACGCCCAGGGCGAGTCCGACCCCGACGATCCACTTCCACGCGACCTTCGGCCGTCCGACGAGGAAGACGGCCGGGAGGGCGGCGACGAGGAACCGGAGCGCGGAGAACAGCAGCGGCGGGAAGTGGTCGAGGCCGACCTCGATCACGACGAAGTTGACGCCCCACAGGGCGGCGACGAGGACGGCGAGGGCGGTGTGCACGGGACGCATGCCTCCGAGCATCCGCGCCCGGACCGTTCAGGACCAGCGCCGATTCTTGACGCATCGGATGAAGCGCGGCTTAATCGAGGCATGCTCGACCTCGCGCGGCTGCGCGCGCTGCACGCCGTCTCGGTGCACGGCACCGTCGCCGCGGCGGCCGCCGCGCTCGGCTACACCCCCTCCGCCGTCTCCCAGCAGATCACCAAGCTGGAGCGGGAGACCCGGACGAGCCTCCTGGAGCGCCGGGGCCGCGGTGTCGCGCTCACCGAGGAGGCGCTCCATCTCGCGTCCGCGGCGCAGGAGTTGCTGGCCGTCATGGAGCGCGCCGAGACCGCGCTCGAGGAGCGGCGGGGGGTGCCGGCCGGGCGGCTGACCGTCGCCGCGTTCGCCTCCGCGGCGCGGGGGCTGCTGCCCGGTGCGCTCGCCGCGCTGGGTGCCCGGCATCCCGAGCTCGACGTGCGGCTGACCGAGGTCGATCCGCACCTGTCGGTCGACCTCGTCGCCAAGGGCTCCGTCGACCTCGCCGTCGCCCACGACTGGGCGCCGCCCGGGCCCGGCGGCGTGCCGCGGCTGCCCGCCCCGCACGGGCTCGCGCAGGTCCACCTCGGTGACGACCACTGCGACCTGATCGTGCCCGCCGCGCATCCCTTCGCCGGTGGGGGGCCGGTCTCGCACGCGGATCTGCGGGGTGAGCGGTGGATCGGGCAGCCGGCCGGGCGGGTGTGCCACGACTGGCTCGTCGGCACGATGCGGGCGGCGGGGCACGAGCCCGACATCGTCCACACGGCCGAGGAGAACCCGACCCTCATCGCCCTCGTCGCGGCCGGCCTCGGCATCGCGGTCGTCCCCCGACTGGGGAGCGGCGCGCTGCCGCCGGGGGTGGCGCGGGCCGAGCTCGTGCCCTTGCCGCGGCGGCGGCTGTACGCGGTGTGGCGCGCGGGCGCGGCGCGGCGGCCGGCGATCGCGGCGGCGGTGGAGGTCCTGCGGGAGTTCGCACCGGGGTGCGGGGTCCTGCCCGGCGAGGAGCGCCGCGGCTGACCGGCCCGGCGCGACCGCCGGCAGCAGGGGCGGGCGGCACCGGGAACCGGCACCCCCGTACGGTGATCACCGAGAGCCGACGGAGGGAACGCAGATGCACCACCCGCACGACGACGACCTGCGCGCACGGATCGCCGGGATGACCGCCGAGGAGAAGGTCGGGCAGCTCTTCGTCACCCGCGTGTACGGGGAGACCGCGACCGACCCCTCCCCCGAGGACGTCCGGCGGAACCGGGCCGCGTTCGGTGTGGCGACCGGCGCCGAACTCGTCGCGGAGTACCACGTCGGCGGGATCATCTACTTCGCCTGGGCGCACAACACCACCGGTCCGGAGCAGATCGCCGCGCTCTCCGCCGGCCTCCAACAGGCCGCGCGGACGCCCCTGTTGATCGCCACCGACCAGGAGCACGGCACCGTCACCCGGATCGGCTCGCCCGCCACCCTGCTCCCCGGCGCGATGGCCATCGGCGCGTCGGGGTCCCGCACCGACGCCCGCGACGCCGCCCGGATCGCCGGCACGGAGCTCGCCGAACTCGGCATCCGCCAGGACTACGCCCCCTGCGCCGACGTGAACGTCAACCCGGCCAACCCCGTCATCGGCGTCCGCTCCTTCGGCTCCGACCCGCACGCGGTCGCGGACCTGGTCGCCGCCCAGGTCGAGGGGTACACCGCGGGCGGCGTCGCGGCCGCCGTGAAGCACTTCCCCGGCCACGGCGACACCGAGACCGACAGCCACCACGGCCTCCCCGTCATCCACCACAGCCGCGAGGAGTGGGAGCGCCTCGACGCGCCCCCCTTCCGCGCGGCCGTCGCCGCGGGCGCCGGCTGCGTGATGACCGCGCACATCGTCGTCCCCGCGCTGGACCCGTCCGGCGACCCGGCGACGCTCTCCCGGCCGATCGTCACCGGCATCCTGCGCGACGAACTCGGCTTCGACGGCGTGGTGGTGACCGACGACCTCGGCATGGCCGGCGTCCGCCAGACGTACGGCGACGAGCGCGTCCCCGTCCTCGCCCTGCTCGCCGGCTGCGACCAGTTGCTGAACCCGCCGGACCTGCGGCTCGCCCGCGACGCGGTGCTCGCCGCGCTGGCCGACGGCGAGCTGGAGTGGGCGCGGGTGGAGGAGTCGGTGCTGCGGATCCTGCGGCAGAAGGCGCGCCTGGGCCTGCTCGCGGAGGCGGGCGCGGAAGCCCCCGCAAACGCGGGCGCGGCCACCACCCTCGGCTCCCCCGCGCACCTCGCCGTCGCCGACCGGATCGCGGACCGCAGCGTCACCCTGCTCGTGGACTCCCCCGGCGCGCTGCCGCTCGACCCGGCCGTCCGCCCCCGCCTCCTGGTGACCGGCGCCGACCCCGAGTCCCCCTCCGGCACCACAGGACCGCCCACCGCGGTCCTCGCCGCCGCGCTCTCCGGCCACGGCTTCCGCGCCCGGGCGGTACCGCCCGCGGAGGCGGTGGCGGCGGCCGCGGAGGCGGACGCCGTCGTCGTCACCACCTGCAACGTGCCGGCCGGGCGCGGCACCCCGCAGGACCGACTGGTCGCCGAACTGACCGCCACCGCACTGCCCGTGGTCACCGTCGCCCTCCGCAACCCCTACGACGCGGCCCGGCTGCCGGCGCACGCGGCGGCGCTCGCCGTCTACTCCTGGGGGGATGCGGAAATGCGTTCGGCGGCACGGGTGCTGGCGGGCGTCACCTCGCCGGTCGGACGGCTCCCCGTGCCGGTGCCGGACGGGGACGACCCCGAGGTGGAGCGGTTCCCGCTGGGCCACGGCCTGGGCCGGGACGCCGCACGCACCGGGGGCTGAACCCGAGGCGTCCGCCCCGCGCGGCGGGAGGGCTCCGGCTAACCTGAGCGGAACGCGATCGGGGGGTCGGCATGGGAAGCACACGACGAGCGGTGGGGCCGGTGAGGGCGCTGGGCACGCTGTGCCTCGTCGCCGCGCTCACCGCCTGCCAGTTCGTCTCCGGGTCGGAGACGAATCGTTCCGGCCCGGAGGCGGATCCGACCGCCGACGGCACGGTGAGCCCCACCCTCTCCCCGCAGGGCTACGGCGTCCGGTTCCTCGCGCTCAGCGAGTGCAGCTCGCGGGAGCGGTCCGGCTTCAACGAGGTGTCCTGCACCAGCGAGCGCGCCGCCGCGCAGGTCATCGCCCGGCACGACGGACCGCGCGAGAAGGGGCCGCTCTGCCCGGGCCCCACCGACTTCGTGCTGCACATCAGCGAGTCCGCGCCCGCCTCGCGCGCCACGGAGGAGGACCCCGGCGTCCCCCGGGGCTACGCCTGCATGCGCAACCTGGAGGCCCCGCACCCGGGCGACCCCGGCGGCGGGGGCGGCCCACGCACGATCGTCGGCGACTGCGTGCAGGACACCCGCGAGGGCGAGGTGCGGGAGACGGCGTGCGACGGCACCGGGGACGACGAGCCGGGTTACCGGGTCCGCTCGGCGGTGACGGAGCGCTCGTCGTGCCCCGACTCCACGGACCTGTACGTGCAGTTGGGCGGGAAGAAGCCGGTGGGGTGCGCGGAGCGGGTGTGAGAGGAGGGGCGCGTCCGCAGCGGACGCGCCCCTCCTTCCCGTGTGCCGTGCTCTACGGCCGCAGGGTCATCTCCCGCTCCACGGGCTGCCGGTCGAGCGCGGCGTCGTACCGTGCCAGCGGCGCGGCCTCGGCCACCGCGGCGGCGGGCAGGCCCGCCCACTGAAGGATCTCGGCCGTCGCCTTCTCCCGCTCGGCCGGCACCAGACCGGCCACGTTCGCCCCGTGGTTGGCGCCCGGCGCGGTGAACACGTACGCGTCGTCGGTGTGCCGGCCCGGACGGAAGCGCTCGGCGCCCCACGGGTCGTTCTCGCCGTAGACGAACAGCATCCGCGTCGCGTTGCGCTGCACCCACCGGTCGACGTCCCGCATCGCGCCGCGGTCGAACCGCATCGGGATCTCGCGGGGCACGAACGTCCGCGGCGGCTGGTAGCCGTAGCGGGTCAGGCCGCTGAGGTGCGGCTGCCGGATCGTCGGCGCGCCCAGCTGGGTGCCGGCCTGGTAGTAGTACGGCGTGTACGGGGCCAGGCCCTGGTCGGTGTAGAAGGACCAGCCGGCGATCGCGTCGACGTAGTCGTAGAGCTCCTGGTCGGAGGCGGTCGCGGCGACGGGCACGTCCGCGCAGTCGGCGGCGGTGCTGTACTGCCAGAAGCCCCAGGCCAGGTCGAGGACGGTCGCCTCGAACGACTTGTCCAGGCTGCCGGTGGTGGTGAACGTGTAGCCCTCCGCGTCCGCGTACGCCTGGTACTTGGCGCTCAGCGCGGTGCGGCGCTTCAGGGCCTCGCGCTCGACGTTCTCCAGCGCGGTGCGGCACTCCTCGGTGCCGACGTTCCGGAAGAACCGGTCGTACGCCGAGTCCTCGTCGTTGACCACGTCGTTCGGGGCCACGTACGCGACGACGCCGTCCATGTCGCGCGGGTAGAAGCGCTCGTAGTACGTGGCGGTCATGCCGCCCTTCGAGCCGCCGGTCGCCAGCCAGTTCCCGGCGTAGATCCCGTTCAGGGCCTGGAAGATGCGGTGCTGGTCGCTCGCCGCCTGCCAGATGGTCAACTTCGACCAGTCGGCGGGCGCGGGGCGCGACGGGGTGAAGAACCGGTACTCCATGGAGACCTGGTTGCCGTCCACGATCCGCGTCGGCTCCGAACGGCCGGGGTTCGTCGAGACGTTGTAGCCCGACGTCTGGAAGACCGTGGGCCGCGCGGTGTCCTTGTGCAGCACGGTCAGGCGCTGCTGGAACGTTCCCTTACGGGGGTTCCTGTGGTCCACGGGCTGCGTGTAGTTCAGCACGAAGTACCGGTAGCCGGTGTACGGCTTCTCCTCGACCAGGCTCATGCCGGGGATGGCGAGGAGCCGCTCCTTGATGTCCGGTTCCGCGGCGGTGGCCGCGCCGGTGGCCGTGGTTCCGCTGATGCCGATCAGCATCGCGAGCGCCACGAGCCATCTCAACGCCGTTCGCATGGGGGTCCCTTGGTGGGTATACGGCTTGACGCCGGGAACCTAACCCAGCCCCGCCCTCCGCACCAGGGGGCGGCCCCGGTCCCACCCGTGATCCCCGCAGGGGCCTCACACTCCCGCCGGTTCCCCCAGGAAGGTGTGCCACAGCTGGGCGTAGCGGCCGCCGCGGGCCACCAGCTCGTCGTGGGTGCCGTCCTCGACGACGCGGCCGTGGTCGAGGACGACGACGCGGTCCGCGCGGGCCGCGGTGGTGAGGCGGTGGGCGACGACGAGGGTGGTGCGGCGGACGGCCAGGCGGTCGGTGGCGCTGTTGACGACCGCCTCGGAGGCGAGGTCGAGGGCCGCGGTGGCCTCGTCGAGCAGCAGCACGTCCGGATCGACCAGCTCCGCCCGCGCCAGCGCGATCAACTGCCGCTGCCCGGCGGAGAGGTTGCGGCCGCGCTCGGCGACCTCGTGCACGTACCCGCCCGGCAGCGTCGCGATCATGTCGTGCGCGCCGACCGCGCGGGCCGCCGCCTCGACCTCCGCGTCGGACGCGGTGGGGCGGCCGTAGGCGATGGCGTCGCGGACGGTGCCGGGGAAGAGGTAGGCCTCCTGGGGGACGACGCCGAGCCGGTGCCGGTAGGCGGTCATGTCGAGCTCGCGGAGGTCGCGGCCGTCGACGGTGACCCGCCCGGACGTCGGGTCGTAGAAGCGGGCGACCAGTTTGACCAGCGTCGACTTGCCCGCACCGGTCTCGCCGACGAAGGCGACCGTGTCCCCGGCCGCGATCCGCAGGGAGATGCCGGACAGCGCCTCCTCGGAGCCGTCGGCGGTGGCGTAGGAGAAGTGGACGTCGTCGAAGGCGATGTCTCCGCGCAGCTCGCCCACCGGCAGCGGGTCCGCCGCCGCCGGCGTGGAGGTCTCCTCCACCAGGAGCTCCTGCACCCGCCGCAGCGAGACGGCCGCCTGCTGGTAGCCGTCGAAGATCTGCGACAGCTGCTGGACGGGCGCGAAGAAGAGGTCGATGTAGAGGAGGTAGGCGACCAGGGAGCCGATGGCGAGGGTGCCCGCGTCGACCCGGCCGGCGCCGACGACCAGGACGGCGGCGGTGGCGACGGAGGACAGGAACTGCACGAACGGGAAGTAGACCGAGATCAGCCACTGCCCCTTCACCCGCGCCTCGCGGTACGCGCGCGACCGCGTCGCGAACCGGGCCGTGCTGTCGGACTCGCGGCGGAACGCCTGCACGATCCGCAGACCGGAGACGGTCTCGGTGAGGTCGGCGTTGACCACCGCGACCCGCTCGCGCGCCAGCTCGTACGCCTTGGTGCTCTGCCGGCGGAAGAAGTACGTGCCGGCGATCAGGACCGGCAGGGTGGCGAAGACGACGAGCGCGAGCTCCACGTCGATGACCAGGAGCGCGATCAGGATGCCGAAGAAGGTGGTCACCGAGATCAGCGCGGTGACCATGCCGGTCTGCAGGAACGTGGAGAGCGCGTCGAGGTCGGTGGTCATCCGGGTGAGGATCCGGCCGCTCAGCTCGCGCTCGTAGTAGTCGAGGCCGAGCCGCTGGAGCTGGGCGAAGATCTTCAGCCGCAGCGTGTAGAGCAGGCGCTCGCCGATCCGGCCGGTCATCCGGGTCGCGCCGATCTGCGCGGCCCACTGCGCCGCGACGGTGGCCAGCGCGAGGAGGGACGCCGCCCACACCGCGCCGAGGGCGGCCTTCTGGACGCCGTCGTCGATGCCGTGCCGGATGAGGATCGGCAGCAGCAGCCCCGCGCCCGCGTCGAGCGCGACGAGCAGCAGGGCGACCAGCAGCGGCCGGCCGAAGCCCCGCAGCAGGCGGCGCAGGCCGTAGGTCCCCTCCTGGGCGACGGCCCGGGTCTCGTCGACGTCGGGGACGTCCTCGGCGGGCGGCAGTTCGGCGACGGCCGCGAGCATCTCGGGGGTGGCGCCGTTGCGGCCGGGGCGCAGCCCGCCGTCCCAGGCGCTCTCGCCGCGCTCCCACAGCCGCGGGGTGAGACCGCGCTCGGCGTCGTACTCGGCGTCGATCTCGTCGCGCACGGACCGGTCGGCCTCGGCCTCGCGACCGGACTGGTCAAGCTTGACCAGCGAGGTGACGTGGCCCGGGGAGACGCCGCCCAGCTCGTCGGGGTCGGTGAGCAGGCGGCGGTAGAGGGCCGAGCGGGCCTCCAGCTCCTCGTGGGTGCCGAGGTCGGCGAGCCGGCCGCCGTCGAGGACGGCGATCCGGTCGGCGAGCGCGAGGGTGGAGCGGCGGTGGGCGATGAGGAGGGTGGTGCGGCCGGCCATGACGGAGCGCAGCGCGTCGTGGATCTCGTGCTCGACGCGCGCGTCGACGGCGGAGGTGGCGTCGTCGAGGAGCAGCAGCCGGGGGTCGGAGAGGATCGCGCGGGCTAGTGCGACGCGCTGGCGCTGGCCGCCGGAGAGGGTCAGGCCGTGCTCGCCGACGGTGGTGTCGTAGCCGTCGGGCAGCTCGGCGATGAAGCCGTCGGCCTGGGCGGCGCGGGCGGCGGTGCGGATCTCGTCGTCGGTGGCGTCGGGGCGGCCGTAGGCGATGTTCGCGCGGACGGTGTCGGAGAAGAGGAACGAGTCCTCGGGGACGAGGCCGATCGCGCCGCGCAGGGAGGCGTACGTCAGCTCCCGGACGTCGCGCCCGCCGACCCGCACGGCCCCGTGGGTCACGTCGTACAGGCGCGGCAGGAGGAGCGAGACGGTCGACTTGCCGCTGCCGGAGGAGCCGACGACGGCGAGCGTCTGCCCCGCCTCGATGCGGAAGCTGAGGCCGTCCAGGACGGGCCGGCCCTCGTCGTAGGCGAAGCCGACGTCGTCGAACTCGACGGTCGCGGGGGCGTCGGCGGGGAGCTCGTCGGTGCCCTCGGTCATCGACGGGCGGGTGTCGATCAGCTCCAGGATCCGCTCGGCGCCGGCCCGCGCCTGCTGGCCGACGGTCAGCACCACGGCGAGCATGCGGACGGGGCCGACGAGCTGGGCGAGGTAGGCGGAGAACGCGACGAACGTGCCGAGGCTGATCTCGCCGCGGGTCGCGAGCCAGCCGCCGAGGGCGAGCATGGCGACCTGGCCGAGGGCGGGGACGGCCTGGAGGGCGGGGGTGTAGCGGGCGTTGAGGCGGATGCCGCGCATCCGGCCCGCGAAGAGGCGGCGGCCGACGGTGCGGAGCTTGCCGGTCTCCTGCGCCTCCTGGCCGAAGCCCTTGACGACCCGGACGCCGGAGACGGCGCCGTCGACGACGCCGGCCACCTCGGCGGCCTGCGCCTGCGCGTACCAGGTGGCGGGGAACAGCTTCTTCCGGCTGCGGCGGGCGATCCCGTACAGGGCGGGGGCGACGGCCAGCGCGACGAGGGTGAGCGGCAGGGACAGCCACACCATGATGACCAGCGACATGACGAACAGCAGCACGTTCCCGATCGTCATCGGGAGCATGAACAGCAGGCCCTGCACCAGCTGGAGGTCGCTGGTCGCGCGGCCCACGACCTGCCCGGTCGACAACTCGTCCTGGCGGCGGCCGTCGAGCCGGGTGATCGTGTCGTACATGTCGGTGCGGAGGTCGTTCTGCACGTCGAGGGCGAGCATGCCGCCGTAGTAGCGGCGCACGTACGTCGCGACGTAGACCAGCGCCGCGGCGCCGAGCAGCGCGCCGGCCCACGGGGCCATGTCGCGGGTGCCGCTCCCGATCACGTCGTCGATGATCACCTTCGTGATCAGCGGCACGAGGGCCATCACGGCCATCCCCGCCAGCGACGACCCCAGCGCGAGCACCACGTTCCGCCGGTACCGCCCCGCGTACCCCCCGAGCCGCCGCCCCCACCCCTGCCGTTCCGCCACCACTGCCGATCCCTCTCCTCGCCTCACGGCCGCGCGCGCCTCGCCGCACCGCCGTGTGCGCCAACGCGCACGGAACCGGATTTCATCCTTCCGCAACAAACCGAGCGGTGCGCGGGCCGTTGATCATCCCCTGGACCTGGGGGCGGCGGTCGTGTGGGATGGCCGGATGAGCGGACGGTGGGGGCGCGGGGTCGTGGGGGTCGTGGCGTGCGGGATGGCGCTCGCGGGGTGCGGGGGCGGAGGCGGCGGCGCACCGCGGGCGGACCCGCGGCCGTCGGCGGACCCGCGGCCGTCGGACGCCGCACCGCTCGTCCCGGCGTGGCAGGGCGGGACGCGCCCGGTGCCCCGGGGCGAGGGCGGTGGGGCGCCGGGGGACGTCAACGGGGACGGGTACCGGGACCTGGTCCTGCGGATCGCCGACGGCCGGGCGGTCGTCCTCCACGGTTCCGCGCGCGGGCTCGACCCGGGGACGCGCAGCCCGGTGCCGGCGAAGGCGGCCGGCGCGACGGTGGGCGTGCCGCCCGGGGCCGAGGCCGCCGATCTGGACGCCGACGGCTTCGGGGACCTCCCGGTCGTCCTCGCTCAGCCCGACGGGCGGCGTGCGCCCGGGGTCGTCTGGGGCGGTCCGGACGGGCTCGGCGGGGCGGCGACCCGGCTCCCCGGCCTCGACGGCGACGCGGTCGACCCGGTCCTGGGGAGCGGTGACTTCGACGGCGACGGCAGGGCGGACCTCGCCGTGGGCTCCGACACCCGGGTCGAGGTCCGGTTCGGGCCCGTCGACCGGTCGAGCGGCCGGTCCGCCGCGGTCCGCCCCTGGATCCCGCCCTCGGCGTCCACCGGCGGCCCCGGCTGCTGCATGTACGCCCTGGCGGGGCTGTCCTCCGCGGACGTCAACGGCGACGGGGCCGACGACCTGGTCGTGGAGCCCGGGAGCGACGGGGAGCAGACGGCGTCGAAGCTGCTGCTCGGCACCCGCTCGGGCCGCGCCGCGTTCCCGGCCGCCGTGCACGAGCTCCCGACGGGCAGCGGCGTCGTCGCCGGGGACTTCGACGGGGACGGCACGGACGACCTCGCCGTCAGCGACACCGGCGGCCGCAACGGCGAGGGCGACCCCGACGCCCTCGACACCGTCCTCGCCCCGATCACCCTCGTGACCGGTGTCCCGGGTTCGACCGCCGCACCGCGGACGCGAAGGGTGGCCGGCAGCCGGGGCCTCGGCGGTCCGGCCGCCGCCGACCTGGACGGCGACGGGGCCGACGACCTGGTCGCGTGGCACGGCGCCGACCGCGACGCCCTCCGCGTCCGGGACCTGGAGGGCCTCGCGGTCCTGCCCGGCGGCCCCTCGGGCCCCGACGCCGCCGACCCCAGCCGGATCGACGCCCTGGGCCCGGCCCGCCGCGCCGGGAAGCGCGTCCCGGCCCACGAGCGCCCCGCCCGGATCCTCACCGGCGGCGACTTCGGCGGCCCGGACCAGCTGGTCCTCGGCTGGGGCCCCGGCTGGACCTCGGACCGCTGGTGGTTCCTCTCCGGCCCGGCCGCCACGGACGGCTTCACCCTGAGCGCCGACCGGCTGTGACGGCCGGTCCCCTCAGAGGTGGGTCGGCGCGAAGAGCTTGAGGACGGCGGGGAGGACGACCACGGAGGGGCCGGGGGTGGCCAGGGCCTTGGCCAGGTCGGCCCGGAGGGAGGCGGGGGTGGTGCGGGTCGCGGGGACGCCGAAGGACTCGGCCAGCGCGGTGAAGTCGGGGCGGGAGAGCTCGGTGTGGGTGGTCGCGCCGAACGCGTCGTTCATGTACTCGCGCAAGACGCCGTAGCCGCCGTCGTCGACGATCAGCCAGGTGACGGGCAGGTCGTGCTGGCGCGCGGTGGCGAGCTCGGCGAGGGAGTACATCGCGCCGCCGTCGCCGGAGACGGCGAGGACGGGGGTCGACGGGTCGGCCGCGGCCGCGCCGAGCGCGGCGGGGTAGGCGTAGCCGAGGCCGCCGGCGCCCTGCGCGGTGTGGAAGGCACCCGCGCGGGGGTCGAACGCGGACCAGGCCCAGTAGCCGAGGATCGTCATGTCCCAGAACGACGGGGAGTCGTCCGGCAGCGCGGCCCGGACCGCGGCGAGGATCGCGCGCTCCTGGTCGAGGTCCTGCGCGTCGAGCCGCGCGGCGACCCGTGAGAGGACGTCCCGGACCCGGCCGGCGGCCGACGGGTCGCGGCGGGGCGCGTCGATCGTCTCCAGGAGCGCGGTCAGGGCGAGCCGCGCGTCGGCGTGGATGCCGAGCGCGGGGTAGTTCGCCTCCAGCTTGCCCGCGTCCGCCTCGATCTGGATCACCCGGCCGCGCGGGGCGAACGTGCCGTAGTTGCTGCTCAGCTCGCCGAGCCCGGAGCCGACGACGAGCACGACGTCGGCGTCCTCCAGGAACTCCGTCAGGTGCCGGTCCTCCATCCAGGACTGCAGCGACAGCGGGTGCTCCCAGGGGAACGCCCCCTTGCCGCCGAACGTGGTCGCCACGGGCGCGTCCAGCAGCTCCGCGAGCGCCCGCAGCTTGCCGGAGGCGTCGGACCGTACGACGCCGCCGCCGGCGACGATCACCGGCCGCTCGGCGCCGCCGAGCAGGTGAGCGGCGACGGCCGTCAGCTCGGGGCGGGGCGCGAGTTCGTGCGGACCGGCGTCCATGGGGGCGACGACCGGCAGGGTGGTCTCCGCGGCGAGGACGTCCTGCGGGATCTCCACCCACACCGGCCCGTGCGGGGCGGTCAGCGCGGACTCCCACGCGGCGGCGATCGCGGACGGGATCTGCGACGCGGTCCGCACGGTGTGCACGGACTTCACGATGTCGCGCACGGACGCCTGCTGGTCGCGCAGCTCGTGCAGGTAGCCGTGCCGCCCGCCGCCGAGGCCCGCGACCGGCACCTGCGAGCAGATCGCGAGGACCGGCGCGGACGCGGCGGCGGCCTCCTGCAGCGCGGCGAGCGAGGTCAGCGCGCCCGGGCCGGTGGACAGCAGCAGCGGCGCGACCTCGCCGGTGACCCGCCCGTAGCCGTCCGCCGCGAACGCCGTGTTGTTCTCCACCCGCAGCCCGACGCAGTGCAGCTCGGGCGATCGCCGCACCGCGTCGAACAGCGCGAGCGCGTGCTGCCCCGGCAGCCCGAACACCGTCCGCGCGCCGAGCCCGCTCAGCGTCTCCACCACCAGGTCACCCCCCGTCCGCCCGGGCGGCGGCGCGAGCGCGGCGGCGGTCTGCGCCTCGGTGGGCCGGAGAACGAGGTCGTGGTCGTGCGCCATGGGGGGAGAACTCCTGTGGGGTCGGGCCGGGATTCGACTGTACGGGGCGGCCGGTCGTCCGGCCGCGGCCCGCGGTGGGCGCGCGCGGGGCGCTGTGGGGGGCGCGGGAGGTGGGGCTCCCTGCGGGTCGGGGGGCCTGTGCGACCGCGAGGCGGCGACGACCGCCCGGCCCCGGTCCGGGCGCGCCCCGGGGAATCCGCCGACGCGCGCCTGAGCGCGTTCCGGTGCGGGCGCAGGCCGGGTGGAGCCGGTCGGCCCCGGGTCCGCCGCGTCCGGACTCATGGACGCGCGGCGACCGGCGGCTCCGGGGCGTCGGCCCCGCCGCGCCCCGCGAGCCGTTCCCGCCACGCGGTCAGGATCACCGGGTCCGTCGGCTTCGTGGCCAGCGAGACGACGACGTACGCGGCCAGGGACGCGAGGAGCCCGTAGACGATCGGCTCGGTGGCGAGGACGCCCTGGACGGCCATCAGGACGACGACCGTCCCGCCGCCCGCGCCGACCGCGGCGAGCGCGCCGTACGCCGTGCCCCGCTTCCAGAGCAGGCCGCCGAGGATCGGGACGAGCAGCCCGCCGACGAGCAGGTTGTAGGCGACGGTGAGCGCCTCGACGACGTTGTTCAGGGCGATCGAGACGGCGATCACGAGGACGCCCATGCCGAGGATGAACGTCCGGTTGCCCTTCACCTCGTCGCTCTCGCCGCCCGCGACGGCCTTGCCCCGCAGCCGCGACCAGATGTCGTTGTTCGCGACCGTCGCGCACGCGATCAGCGCGCCCGAGGACGTCGACATCACCGCGGCCAGCGCGGCGGCGAGGACGAGCCCGCGCACCCCGATCGGCAGCTCGTCCTTGACGATCGTCGCGAACGCCGCGTCCGAGCTGGCCAGGTCCGGGTACATCACCTTCGCCGCGGTGCCGATGACCGCGCCGGCCACCGCGTACAGCAGGCAGTACGTGCCCGCGACCGTGCCGCCGACCCGCGCGACCCTGTCCGTGCGCGCGGTGAAGACCCGCTGCCAGATGTCCTGCCCGATCAGCATCCCGAGCGTGTAGATCAGCACGTACGTGAAGATCGTCTCGCCGCCGATGCCGAGCGGGTCGAAGTAGGACGTCGGCAGCTCCTCGCGCATCGCGGCGAAGCCGCCCGCCTTGACGACGGCGATCGGGAGCAGCAGCAGGAGCACGCCGATCGTCTTGACGACGAACTGCACCATGTCGGTGAGCGTGATCGACCACATGCCGCCGAGCGTGGAGTACGCGACGACGATCGACCCGCCGATGACGATCGCGAGCGTGCGCGGGACGTCGAAGAGGACGTCGAAGATCGTGGCGTAGGCGATGGTCGAGGTGACGGCGAGCATCAGGGTGTACGCCCACATCACGACGCCGGAGATGACGCCCGCCCGGCCGCCGTAGCGCAGGTCGAGCATCTCGGAGACGGTGTAGACCTTCAGCCGGGCGATGCGGGCGGAGAAGAACACGGACAGGGCGAGCAGGCCGAGCCCGATGCTGATCACCAGCCAGGCGCCCGAGAGCCCGTACTGGTAGCCGAGGCCGACGCCGCCGATCGTCGACGCGCCGCCGAGGACGATCGCGGCCATCGTCCCGGAGTACATGCCGGGACCGAGCCGCCGGCCGGCGACGAGGAACTCGCTCTTGGAGCGGGCGCGCCGCATGCCCCACCAGCCCATGGCGAGCATGCCGGCCAGGTAGACGACGATCACTGCGTAGTCGACGGCCATGCGGGGCCTGCCTCTCTCGTCCGTCGGGTGGGGGTCCCGTGGGGGGTGTCCGGTCGACGCTATGTGGCCGGGGCGCGGCGCTGAAGTGTACGTTTCCTCCACCTGCTGCCCGCCGGATGGACGGAGTATCCACATGCCCGCGCGCCCGGACGCGACGCCCCCGACCCCCGCGGTCGCGCTCGCCGCGCTGCTCGCCCGCGACGACCTCGGCCTGCGCCAGGTCGGCGGCCCGCCGGTCGCGGCGGACGACGCGGTGCACTGGGTGCACACCTCCGAGATGGCGGACCCGTACCCGTACCTGCTGGGCGGCGAGCTGCTGCTGACGGCGGGGGTGTCGTACCCGCCGGACGGGGCGGCGGGGGCGGGCGACCCGTGGGACGCGTACGTGCGGCGGCTCGTCGAGGCGGGCGGGGCGGCGCTCGGGTTCGGGGTCGTGCCGGTGCACGACACGGTGCCGGACGCGCTGGTCGCGGCGTGCGACCGGTACGGGCTGCCGCTGGTCGAGGTGCCGCCGCCGACGCCGTTCACGGCGGTGGCCCGCGCGGTGTGGGGGCTGATGGCGGAGGCCCGCCACCGCGAGCTGCGCGAGGTGGCCCGCGCCCAGCAGGCCCTCGCCGCGGCGGCGTCCCGGCCCGACGCGGTCCCGGAGGTCCTCCGCGTCCTCGCCGCCCGCCTCGGCGGCTGGGCGGCCCTGCTCGCCCCGGACGGCACGGCACCGCACACGGCGGGCCGCACCCCTGGCCCGGCGGCCCGCAGCGGACTCCGCCGGCTGGCGGAGGTGGTCAGCCCGGAGGGTGCCGCGGACGTCGCGCCCGCCTCCGCGAGCGACCACCTCCCCGACGGCACGCACCTCGCGGCGTACGCGCTGGGCGGCGATCCCTCAGGGGCACCGGGCCCCGTGCTGGCCGTCACCGCGCCCCGCCGCGCGCCCGGCGACCACACGATCGCGGGGGTCGGGGCGGTCCTGCTCACGCTGCTCACGGCCGAGCGGCAGGGCGCGGACGAGGCGGGGCGTACGTCCGCGCTGGTCCGGCTGCTGCTGGGAGACGCGCCGGCGGCGGTGGCCCCGCTCCTGGGCGAGGGCCCGTGGACGGTCGTCCACGGCCACGGCACCGGCGCCCCGCCCCCGCTCGGCACGTCCCTGGTCGATCCGACCGCCGACGGCTTCCGCGCCCTGCTCCCCGCCGGCGCCCCGCTCTCGGCGCACCCCGGCTGGGCCCTCGGCGCGAGCGCCCCGGCCGCCGCCGAGGCGCTGCCCACCGCCGGCACCCAGGCCGTCCGCGCCGTGCGCCGCGCCCGCGCGACCCGCACGCCGCTCGTCCGCCACCGCACGACCGGCCTCGACGCCCTCACCGACCCCGATGAGGCCGCCGCCTACGCGGCCGGCCTCCTCGCCCCCCTCACGCCCGCCCTCCAGGAGACCCTCCGCACCTGGCTCTCCCTCCACGGGAACTGGGACCGCACCGCGGCGGCCCTGTCCGTCCACCGCAACACCGTCCGCCAACGCATCGGCCGCTGCACGACCCTCCTGGACCGCGACCTCGACGACATGACCGTCCGCGCGGACCTCTGGTTCGCCCTGCGGCACCGCTGAGCGGCGGCTACGCGCCCGCGCGGCCCGCCGCGATCTGGCGGGACATGATCGTGGTCAGCTCGTAGGCCGTGTGGGAGGCGGCGACGGAGGTGATCTCGGCGTGGTCGTAGGCGGGGGCGACCTCGACGACGTCGGCGGAGACGAGGTTGCAGGCGGAGAGGCCGCGGAGGATCTCCAGCAGCTCGCGGGAGGTGAGGCCGCCCGCCTCGGGGGTGCCGGTGCCGGGGGCGTGGGCGGGGTCGAGGACGTCGATGTCGATGGAGATGTACAGCGGGCGGTCGCCGATGCGCTGGCGCAGCTGGTCGGCGACCTCGTCGGCGCCGCGCCGCATGACGTCCGCGCTGGTGACGATGCCGAAGCCCATCTTCTCGTCGTCGGTGAGGTCCTGCTTGCCGTAGAGCGGGCCGCGGGTGCCGACGTGGGACAGCGCCTCGGTGTCGAGGATGCCCTCCTCGACGGCGCGGCGGAACGGCGTGCCGTGGGTGTACTCGGCGCCGAAGTAGGTGTCCCAGGTGTCGAGGTGCGCGTCGAAGTGGAGCAGCGCGACCGGGCCGTGCTTCTTCGCGACCGACCGCAGCAGCGGCAGCGCGATGGTGTGGTCGCCGCCGAGCGTCATGAGGCGCGCGCCGGTCCCGAGCAGCTCGTCGGCCGCCGCCTCGACCGTCTCGACGGCCTCGTTGATGTTGAACGGGTTCGCGGCGATGTCCCCCGCGTCCGCGACCTGCGCGAGCGCGAACGGAGAGGCGTCCTGCGCCGGGTTGTACGGGCGGAGCAGCCGGCTCGCCTCCCGGATCGCGTTCCCGCCGAACCGCGCCCCCGGCCGGTAGGAGACCCCGCTGTCGAACGGCACGCCGACGACGGCGACGTCCGTGCGCCCCACCTCGTCGAGCCGCGGCAGGCGCGCGAACGTCGCGGGCCCGGCGTAACGGGGGATGCGGGAGGAGTCGACGGGGCCGCGCGGAGTTTCGAAGCTGCTCATGGCTACGAGGGTAGGGGCCGCGACGGATTCCGCACTTGTCCGCGGTAGCGCGCGGCGGGTGCGCCACTTGTCCACCGCGGACAGCTTGTCCGCCGCTCCGGTCCGCACTCCCGGTGGCGGCGGCGCGTGAGGCGTCTCACCCTGGACACACCGGCGAACCGACCGGTAACTTCGGAGGCTGAGCAAGCGCTTAGAGGCATGCTCGAAAGCCGTCCGGCATCGAACCGAAGGAGCCACCGGTGCGCCGTACCGTATTCAACGAGGACCACGAGGCGTACCGGGACACCCTGCGCTCGTTCATCGAGAACGAGGTCGTGCCGGTGTACGACGAGTGGTTCGCCGCCGGTCAGGCCCCCCGCGAGTTCTACTACAAGCTCGGCGAGCTGGGCGTCTTCGGCATCGCCGTGGACGAGGAGTACGGCGGCGCGGGCATCGACTCGCACAAGTACGAGGCCGTGCTCCAGGAGGAGTGCGCCCGCGCGGGCGTCTCGTTCGGCGGCTCCGGCGTGCACGTGCTGCTCGGCCTGCCCTACATCAAGATGCTCGCCACCGACGAGCAGAAGAAGCGCTTCCTGCCGAAGTTCGTCAGCGGCGAGGAGATGTGGGCGCTCGCGATGACCGAGCCGGGCACCGGCTCCGACGTCGCCGGCATGAAGACCACCGCCAAGCTTTCCGAGGACGGCACCCACTACGTCCTCAACGGCGCCAAGACGTTCATCACCGGCGGCGTCCACGCCGACCGCGTCATCGTCTGCGCCCGTACCTCCGCCCCGCGCGAGGACGACCGCCGCTTCGGCATCTCGCTCTTCGCCGTCGACACCAAGTCCGCCGGCTACTCCGTCGGCCGCAAGCTCGACAAGCTCGGCCTGCGCACCTCCGACACCGCCGAGCTGGCGTTCGTCGACGTGAAGGTGCCGGTCGAGGACCTGCTCGGCGAGGAGAACAAGGGCTTCGCCTACCTCGGCACCAACCTCGCCTCCGAGCGCTGGGGCATCGCGTTCGGCGCCTACGCGCAGGCCGCGGCCGCCGTCCGGTTCGCCAAGCAGTACGTCCAGGACCGCACGGTCTTCGGCAAGTCCGTCGCCTCGTTCCAGAACACGAAGTTCGAGCTGGCCGCCTGCCAGGCCGAGGTCGACGCGGCCCAGGCCGTCGCCGACCGCGCGCTGGAGGCGCTGGACGCCGGCGAGCTGTCCGCCGCCGAGGCCGCTTCCGCGAAGCTGTTCTGCACCGAGGTCGCCCACCGCGTCATCGACCGCTGCCTCCAGCTGCACGGCGGCTACGGCTTCATGAACGAGTACCCGATCGCCCGCCTGTACGCGGACAACCGCGTCAACCGCATCTACGGCGGCACCAGCGAGGTCATGAAGATGATCATCGCGAAGGACATGGGTCTCTGAGGCCCGTCTCCTGAGAAGTCCGTTCATGACGACGGCACTTGAGGCCCTGCTCGATCTGCTCGACCTGGAGCGGATCGAGCAGGGCATCTTCCGTGGCCGCTCCCGCCGGGGCGTGGTCCCGCGGGTCTTCGGCGGGCAGGTCGCGGCCCAGGCGCTGGTCGCCGCGGGCCGCACCGTCCCCGAGGACCGGCCCCCGCACTCGCTGCACGCGTACTTCCTGCGCCCCGGCGACCCCGGCGCGCCGATCGTCTACCGGGTCGACATGATCCGCGACGGCCGCTCGTTCACCACCCGCCGGGTCGAGGCCGTCCAGCACGGCCGGCCGATCTTCCACCTCACGGCGTCGTTCCAGGCCCACGAGGACGGCTTCGACCACCAGGCCGCGATGCCGTCCGCGCCCGACCCCGAGACGCTGCCCACGGCCGCGGAGATGCTGCCCCGGTACGCCGCCGGGTTCGTCCACCCCCGCGTCGCCGAGCGGCTGCTCGCCGTGCGCGCCGCGGTCGACCTGCGGTACGTCACCGCACCGCCGTACGCCACCCCCGGCACCCCGCGCGAGCCGCGCTCGCAGGTCTGGTTCCGCACCCACGGCAAGCTCGACGGGGCGGCCGACACCCCGCTGATGCACGTCGTCCTCGCCACGTACATCTCCGACATGACGCTGCTCGACTCCGTCCTGATCGCCCACGGGCGCGGCGGGTGGACCACCGGCGACGTCGTCGGGGCGTCGCTCGACCACGCGATGTGGTTCCACCGGCCGTTCCGGGCCGACGAGTGGCTGCTCTACGACCAGGAGTCGCCGTCCGCGTCCGGCGGGCGGGGGCTCGGGCAGGCCCGCATCCACACCCGCGACGGGCGGCTCGCCATCTCCGTGGTGCAGGAGGGCGTGGTGCGGGCGCCGCGGTGAGCGGGGCGGGCGTACGGTCGTTCGCATGAGCGAGCAGGGAGTGGAGCCCCGGGGGGACCGGCGGGGCGGCGACCAGCAGGGCGAGAGCACGTTCACCGTGCTCGTCGCGGCGGGGGCGAACCTCGGGATCGCGGTGGCGAAGGCGGTCGCGGGGGTGATCAGCGGGTCCAGCGCGATG
This sequence comes from Streptomyces sp. NPDC060194, assembly GCF_042728285.1. Taxonomy (NCBI): domain Bacteria; kingdom Bacillati; phylum Actinomycetota; class Actinomycetes; order Kitasatosporales; family Streptomycetaceae; genus Streptomyces; species Streptomyces sp. NPDC060194. The sequence continues at coordinate 24,649 of NZ_JBHWZH010000063.1, forward strand.
CTGTCGGAGGCGGCGCACTCGGTCGCCGACACCGTCACCGAGCTGCTGCTGCTCACCGCGCTCAAGCGCAGCGAGAAGCCCGCCGACGAGGAGCATCCGCTCGGGTACGGGCCCGAGCGGTACATCTGGGCGCTGTTCGCGGCGGTCGCGACGTTCGTCGGGGGCGCGGTCTTCTCGGTCTACGACGGGGTGCACACGCTCACCCACGGCGAGGAGCTGGGCGACCCGCTCGTCTCGTACGTCGTGCTCGCCGTCGCGTTCCTCCTGGAGGGGTTCTCGCTGCGGACGGGGCTCAAGCAGGTGCGGGGGGAGGCGGCGCGGTGGGGCGTCGGGCCGGGGCACTACCTGCGGCGGACGCCCGACACGGCGGTCAAGGCGGTCGTCCTGGAGGACTCCGCGGCGCTCGCCGGCCTGCTGCTGGCCGCGGGCGGGCTGCTCGGGGGGCAGTTGACGGGGTCGGGGGTGTGGGACGGGATCGCCTCGATCTGCATCGGGCTGCTGCTGGTGTGGGTGGCGTACGTGCTCGGGCGGTCGAACGCGTCGCTGCTCGTGGGGCGGCCGCTGCCGGCGGCCCTCCGGGCGGAGGTCCGTGCGATCCTGCTGTCCGTCCCGGACGTCGAGGCGGTCCTCGAGCTCACCACGCTGGTGCAGGGGCCCCGCGAGGTGCTCGTCGCCGCGAAGGTCGACTTCCGCGACCTCTCCACCGCGGCGGACGTCGAACGCGCCTGCGAGGTGGCCGCGGCGCGCCTGCGCGCACGCAACCCGGCCATCGCCCGCGTCTACCTCGACCCCACCCCGGCCCCACCCGCGCTCTGACCCCGCGGCCCCCTCCCCCGCGCTCCGCGCGATTTTTCCCCCCACCCACCCCTTCCCCAAGTCCCTGAGCGGGCGCTGTCCCGCCTACCGGCGGAGTACCGGGCTCCGCCCGGCGGCCTCAAACGCCGGCCGGGCTGGATTTTTCGGCCCCTGCGCGCCAGCGCGGCTGCCTTGTGACGCGCGCCCACCCCGCTGTGGGCAATCGTGCCGCAGGGCGAGTGGGGTATCCCCTGCTCGAGCGAAGCCGAGAGCTCGGGGAAGGGTGGGCACAGCCCCACGTGCCCAGCGCAAGCGACCGCACCCCGCACCCCGGTCGGCCTCCCGCGGCGAAGCCGCGCACCCGGCCGCAGGCCGGACGGGGGCCGGGGCGGAGCCCCGGTGGGCCCGCCCCCGCAGGGGGTCAGACGCCCATCTCGCGGGCGATGATCATGCGCTGCACCTCGCTGGTGCCCTCGCCGATCTCCAGGATCTTGGAGTCCCGCCACATGCGGGCGACCGGGTACTCGTTCATGAACCCGTACGCACCATGGATCTGCGTGGCCTCACGCGCGTTGTCGACCGCGACGGTGGAGGAGTGCAGCTTGGCGATCGCGGCCTCCTTCTTGAAGGGTGCCCCGGAGACGAGGCGCGAGGCCGCATCGCGCCAGGCGAGCCGCGCGGTGTACGCACGCGTCTCCATGTCGGCGAGCTTGAAGGCGATCGCCTGGTTCGCGCCGATGGGCCGGCCGAACTGGTGGCGTTCGCGCGCGTAGCGGACGGACTCGTCGACGCAGCCCTGGGCCAGGCCGGTGGCGAGGGCGGCGATGGCGACGCGGCCCTCGTCGAGGATGCGCAGGAACTGGGCGTACCCGCGCCCCTCCTCACCGAGGAGGTTCGACGCGGGGACGCGCACGTCGGAGAAGGACAGCTCGCGGGTGTCGGACGCGTTCCAGCCGACCTTGGAGTAGGGCGCGGCGACGGTGAAGCCGGGCGTGCCGGACGGCACGATGATGGAGGAGATGAGCGGCGAGCCGTCGTCCTTGCGCCCGGTGACCGCGGTGACGGTGACCAGCGCGGTGATGTCGGTCCCGGAGTTGGTGATGAAGCACTTGGTGCCGTTGATGACCCACTCGTCCCCGTCACGGACCGCCGTCGTGCGGGTGCCCCCCGCGTCGGACCCGCAGTCGGGCTCGGTGAGCCCGAACCCGCCGAGCGCCTCGCCGGAGCACAGCGCCGGGAGCCAGGCCCGCTTCTGCTCCTCCGTGCCGTAGTGGTGGATCGGCATCGCGCCGAGCGAGACGCCGGCCTCCAGGGTGATCGCGACGGAGGAGTCGACGCGGGCGAGCTCCTCCAGGACGAGGCCGAGGGCGAGGTAGTCGCCGCCCATGCCGCCGTACTCCTCGGGGAAGGGCAGCCCGAACAGGCCCATGCGGCCCATCTCGCGGACGATCTCGTAGGGGAACTCGTGCCGCTCCCAGTAGTCGCCGATCTTGGGGGCGACGACGTCGTGGGCGAACTCCTCGACCGTGCGGCGGAGTTCCTCGTGCTCGGGGGTGAGGCTGTGGCTCATGAGTCGGTCACTCCTGGTGGGAGAGGGCGCGGACGGTGCGGGAGGGGCTGGGTCGGCCCAGGTGGCCGGCGAGCCACACGCTGGTGGCGGTGAGCTCGCCGAGGTCGACGCCGGTCTCGACGCCGAGGCCGTGCAGCATCCAGACCAGGTCCTCGGTGGCGAGGTTCCCGGTCGCGGACTTCGCGTACGGGCAGCCGCCGAGCCCGCCGGCGGACGCGTCGACGGTGGTCACGCCGTGCTGGAGCGCGGCGAGGGTGTTGGAGAGCGCCTGGCCGTAGGTGTCGTGGAAGTGGACGGCGAGCGCGCCGGTGGGCACGCCGGCCTCGTTCAGCGCGGTGAGCAGGGCGCGGACGTGGCCGGGGGTGGCGGTGCCGATGGTGTCGCCGAGGCTCAACTCGTCGCAGCCGAGGGCGTACAGCCGGCGGGCGACGTCCACGACCCGCTCGACCGGGACCGCGCCCTCCCATGGGTCGCCGAAGCACATCGAGAGGTAACCGCGCACTCCGGCACCGGAGTTGCGCGCCCGCTCGACGACCGGTGCGAACATCGCGAGCGACTCGTCCACCGTCCGGTTGAGGTTGCGCCGCGCGAACGTCTCCGTCGCGCTGCCGAACACGGCGATCTCCCGCGCCCCGAGCGCGAGCGCGCGCTCCAGACCGCGCGCGTTGGGGACGAGGACGGGCAGCCGGACACCTGAGGCGGCGAGGTCGCCGAGGAGCGGAAACAGGTCCTCGGCGTCCGCGAGTTGGGGCACCCACTCGGGGCGGACGAAACTGGTCGCCTCGACCGTGCCGAGCCCGGCGGCGGCCAGCCGCTGGACGAACTCGGCCTTCACGGCGGTCGGTACGGTCCCCGCCTCGTTCTGGAGCCCGTCCCGGGGCCCGACTTCGTGGACACGGACCCGCGAGGGCAGCCCGTCGGCGGGCACGCGCTGGGGGAGGTCGGGGTGGCTCATGCGGATCCCTCCGGAGCCGGGGCGTGCGGGGCGACGACCGCGAGGACCTGGTCCATCGCCACGGTCGTGCCGGGGCGGACGTCCAGCTCGGCGACCACGCCCGCGTGCGGCGCGGAGATCAGGTGCTCCATCTTCATCGCCTCCACGACGAGCAGCCCCTGTCCCGCCTCGACCTCGTCCCCGACGGCCACCTTGACCACCGTCACCGTCCCCGGCATCGGCGCGGCGAGCGCGTCCGCGCCGGCGTGCGCGCGGCCGGTGAGCGAGGCCTCGACGGGGTCGTGGGTGAGCACCTGCCAGGAGTCGCCGTCGCGCCCGAGCCAGTCCCCGGCGTGGTCGAAGGTGTGGGCGGTCCCGTCGAGGACGACGGTCACGCGGTCGGGGGTGACGCGGTGGGCGGCGGCCCCTGCGGACACGTGGGTCACGGGTTCATGTCCCGCGACACGCAGCCAGTGCGTCAGCGGCGCGGGAGTCCCGCCCAGCCGCCAGCCGCTCGGCACGGAGAACGGGTCCGTCCAGCCGTTCGCGGACCCCGCGGGCCGCAGCCGCGCCTCCCGGACCGCCGCGGCCGCCTCGTACACCTCCGGCGGCACCTCGACCGGCACCAGCGCGTCCATCTCGCGCTCGACGAGGCCGGTGTCCAACTCCCCGGCCAGCACGGCCGGATGACCGAGCAGCCGCCGCAGGAACCCGGCGTTGGTCGGCACGCCGAGCGTGACCGTGCCCGCCAGGGCCGCCCGCAGCCGCCGGATCGCGGTCGCCCGGTCCGGCCCGTACGCGATGACCTTCGCGAGCATCGGGTCGTACGCGCTGCCGACCTCCGTGCCCTCGCTGAGGCCGGAGTCGGTGCGGACGCCGTCGCCGGAGGGCTCCCGCAGCACGTGGACCGTGCCGCCGGACGGCAGGAACCCGCGCGCGCCCTCCCGCACGGAGACGGTCTCGGCGCAGACGCGCGCCTCGATCGCGTGGCCGTTGAGCCGGACGCCCTCCTGCCCGTACGGGAGCCGCGCCCCGGCGGCGATCCGCAGCTGCCACTCGACCAGGTCGAGGCCGGTGACCAGCTCGGTGACCGGGTGCTCCACCTGGAGGCGGGTGTTCATCTCCATGAAGTAGTACGGCAGCGGCCCGTCGTGGGCGACGCCCGGCACGATGAACTCCACCGTCCCCGCGCCCGCGTACCCGCAGGAGCGGGCCGCCTGGACGGCCGCCTCGCCCATCGCCGCCCGGGTCTCCTCGTCGAGGAGGACGGAGGGGGCCTCCTCGATCAGCTTCTGGTGGCGGCGCTGGAGCGAGCACTCGCGCTCGCCGAGGTGGACCACCCCGCCGTGCCCGTCGGCGAGGACCTGGACCTCGATGTGGCGGGGGCTGTCGATCCACCGCTCGACGAGCAGGGTGTCGTCGCCGAACGACGCCGTCGCCTCGCGGCGGGCGGCGGCCAGCTCGTCGGGGAGCCGGTCGGCGTCGCGGACCAGGCGCATGCCCTTGCCGCCGCCGCCCGCGGACGGCTTGATCAGGACGGGCATGCCCAGCTCGCGGGCGGCCGCCTCCAGGCCTTCGCCGGAGACGCCGGGCACGACCGGCACCCCGGCCGCACCCACCGTCTCCTTGGCCCGGATCTTGTCGCCCATCAGCGCGATCGCCGCGGACGGCGGGCCGACGAAGACCAGCCCCGCCCGCTCGCACGCGGCGGCGAACTCCGCGTTCTCGGCCAGGAACCCGTACCCCGGGTGGACGGCCTGCGCGCCCGTGCGGCGGGCCGCGTCCAGGAGGTCGTCCACCGACAGGTAGCTGCCGATCCGCACCGCGGTGTCGGCATCGCGGACGTGCCGGGCCCCGGCGTCCGCGTCGGTGAAGACGGCGACGGAGCGCACGCCGAGCGCGCGCAGGGTGCGCACGACGCGGACGGCGATCTCGCCGCGGTTGGCGATCAGGACGGTCTCGAACATGCTCTCGTTCCCCACGTCGGTTGCCATCCTCGTCACATCCGGAAGACGCCGAAGCGCGGTTCGGCCAGCGGTGCGTTGGCGCAGGCGGTCAGGGCGAGGCCGAGGACCTGCCGGGTCTCCAGGGGGTCGATCACGCCGTCGTCCCAGAGCCGGGCGGTGGCGTAGTACGCGCTGCCCTGCTCGGCGTACCGGGCGCGGATCGGGTCCTTGAACGCCTCCTCGTCCTCCGCCGCCCAGGTCTCGCCCGCCGCCTCCATCTGGTCCCGCTTGACGGTGGCGAGGACGGAGGCGGCCTGCTCGCCGCCCATCACGCTGATCTTGGCGTTCGGCCACATCCACAGGAAGCGGGGCGAGTACGCCCGGCCGCACATCGAGTAGTTCCCCGCCCCGTAGGAGCCGCCGACCACCACGGTCAGCTTCGGGACGCGGGCGCAGGCGACGGCGGTGACCATCTTCGCGCCGTGCTTGGCGATGCCCCCGGCCTCGTAGTCGCGGCCGACCATGAAGCCGGAGATGTTCTGCAGGAACAGCAGCGGGATGCCGCGCTGGTCGCACAGCTCGATGAAGTGCGCGCCCTTCTGGGCGGACTCGGCGAACAGGATGCCGTTGTTCGCGACGATCCCCACCGGGTGGCCGTGCAGGTGCGCGAAGCCGGTGACAAGGGTGGTGCCGAACTCGGCCTTGAACTCCGCGAACCGCGAGCCGTCCACGAGCCGCGCGATGATCTCCCGCGCGTCGTACGGCGTCCGCGGGTCGACGGGCACGGCGCCGCGGAGCCCGTACGGGTCGGCCTTCGGCTCCTCCACCGGCCGGACGGTCCAGGGCAGCGGGCCGCGGTCGGGGAGGGTGGCGACGATGTTGCGGACGATGCGCAGGGCGTGCGCGTCGTCCTCGGCGAGGTGGTCGGTGACGCCGGAGACCCGGGAGTGGACCTCGCCGCCGCCGAGCTCCTCCGCCGTGACGACCTCGCCGGTCGCCGCCTTCACCAGCGGCGGGCCGCCGAGGAAGATCGTGCCCTGGCCGCGGACGATGACCGCCTCGTCGCTCATCGCCGGGACGTACGCCCCGCCGGCCGTGCACGAGCCGAGGACGGCGGCGATCTGCGGGACGCCGGCGGCGGAGAGCCGGGCCTGGTGGTAGAAGATCCGGCCGAAGTGGTCCCGGTCGGGGAAGACCTCGTCCTGCATCGGCAGGAACGCGCCGCCGGAGTCGACCAGGTACAGGCACGGCAGCCGGTTCTCCAGCGCGACCTCCTGGGCGCGCAGGTGCTTCTTGACGGTCATCGGGTAGTAGGTGCCGCCCTTGACCGTGGCGTCGTTGGCGACGATCACGCACTCGCGGCCGCTGACCCGGCCGATTCCGGCGATCACCCCGGCCGCCGGGGCGGCACCGTCGTACATGCCCTCCGCGGCCAGCGGGGCCAGCTCCAGGAAGGGGGAGCCGGGGTCCAGGAGGGTGTCGACCCGGTCGCGGGGCAGCAGCTTGCCGCGCGCGGTGTGCCGGGCGCGGGCCTTCTCGCCGCCGCCGAGCCGGACCCTGGCCAGCCTGGCGCGCAGCTCGTCGGCCAACTCCCGGTGCGCGGCCTCGTTGGCCCGCCAGGCCCCGGACGAGGGGTCGGCGGGCGGGTCGAGGACCGGTGCCTGCGGTTCGTGCCCTGTCACGCGAGCTCCTTTGCTCGGATCGCACGGCCGTCAGCGCCCTGGGGTTAGTGAGCGTTAACGTATGCCGTTCAGGTTAACGACCGCTAACCGTGCTGTCTACAATCGACCCATGAGCAGCAGAACCGACGCCCCCACCCGCCGCGAGCAGATCCTCCGCGAGGCGGCCCGCCTCTTCGCCGAACGCGGCTTCCACGGCGTCGGCGTCGACGAGATAGGCGCCGCCGTCGGCATCAGCGGCCCCGGCCTCTACCGGCACTTCCCCGGCAAGGACGCGATGCTCGCGGAGCTCCTCGTCGGCATCAGCGAACGCCTCCTGGAGGGCGGCCGCAAGCGCGTCGCCGACGCGGACACCCCCCTGGCGGCCCTGGAAGCGCTCATCGACGGGCACATCGACTTCGCGCTCGACGACCGCCCGCTGATCACCCTGCACGACCGCGAGCTGGACCGCCTGCGCGAGGCCGACCGGCGCCGGGTGCGCCGCCTGCAGCGCGAGTACGTCGAGCTGTGGGTCACCGCCGTCCGCGAGACCCACCCCGAGCTCACCGAACCCGCCGCCCGGGCGGCCGTCCACGCCGTCTTCGGGCTCCTCAACTCCACCCCCCGCCTCTCCCGCCCCGCCTCCCTCCCGGGCCGCGAGGACATGGCCGGCCTCCTGCACCGCCTCGCCCGCGGCGCGTTCTCCGCGGCCGCCTGACCACGGGGGCGCCGGCCCGCGTCCGTCCGCGCCGCGGGACGCCGGGACGCCCGCCGCCCGGGCGCGGCACAATGGGCTCATGCCGATATCCGGGATCCCCAGCCGTGCCGAGCTCGCCGCGCACCTCGTCCGCACGCGCATCGCGGGGAACGTCGCGACGCCGCGCGACAACAACCTCTCCCACTACCGCAAGCTCGCCAACGGCGACCGGCACTACTGGCTCGGCCTGGAGCTCGGCGACCGGTGGACGGACGAGCAGGACGTCCTCGCCGTGATGGCCGAGCGGTGCGGGGTCGTCGACGACCCCGAGCACCGGTTCGGGCAGGACACCATCGACGTCGACCTCACCATCGACGGGCTGCACCGGGCGGCGGACCGGCTGCGCAAGGCGGCGGAGTCCCGGCAGCGGGTGCTGGTGGCGACCGGGCACCCGGGTGCGCTCCTCGACGTCCACAGCCGCACCGCCTCCGCGCTGCGGGCGGCCGGCTGCGACATCGTCCGCATCGCCGACGGCCTCACCGCCGACGAGGGCTTCGTCGTCCAGTTCGCCGACGTCGCCGTCTTCGAGCGCGGCGCGTCCCTGTGGCACACCCACTCCCCCCACCCCATGACCGTCGTCCTCGACGCGATCGAGGCGGCCGGCGAGCCGCTGCCCGACCTCGTCATCGCCGACCACGGCTGGGCGGGCTGCGCGGGGCAGCGCGGCATCGACTCCGTCGGCTACGCCGACTGCAACGACCCCGCGCTCTTCCTCGGCGAGGCCGAGGGAACGATGCAGGTCACCGTCCCCCTCGACGACCACGTCCTCGACCCGCGGTCCTACGAGCCGATGACGGCGTACCTGCTGGACGCGGCGGGGCTCTGAGCGGTCGGGCGGGCGCTCCCGCCGCCCGGGAGGTGACCCGGGACACGCTTGGCGGGTGCGTGAGGTTAGGCTAACCTACGTTCGACTCCACGCTCCGACCCTCAGAAGGCCGTGCCATGCCTAAGCCCACCGCTGCCCCCCTCACCCGTCGCCGCATACTCACCGCCGGCGGCGCCTTCGGCCTCGGGGCCGTCGTCGTGGCCTGCGGCGGGGACAAGGGCGACGGCAAGAAGGTCGACGGGGCGGGCACGACCGCCGCCGCGAAGAACGACGGCCCCTGGGAGTTCGAGGACGACCGCGGCAAGACCGCGAAGGCCGGCAAGGTCCCCGCGAACATCGTCGCCTTCACCGGCGTCGCCGCCGCGCTCCACGACTACGGGGTCGAGGTCAAGGGCGTCTTCGGCCCGACGAAGACCAAGGACGGCAAGGCCGACGTCCAGGCCGGCGACATGGACGTCTCCAAGGTCGAGGTCCTCGGCAACGTCTGGGGCGAGTTCAACGTCGAGAAGTTCGCCGCGCTTCGCCCCGACGCCCTGATCAGCACCATGTTCGACGACAAGGGCACCTTCTGGTACGTCCCGGAGGAGTCGGCGGACAGCATCATGAAGCTGGTCCCGAACACGGCCGTCGGCATCAGCGTCTACGACACCCCGCTGCCGAAGCCGCTGGCCCGCATGGCCGAGCTGGCGAAGTCCCTCGGCGCGGACCTGGACGACGCGAAGATCACCGCCGCGAAGAAGCGCTTCGAGGACGCCGCGGCCAAGCTGCGCGCCGCCGCGAAGTCCCGCCCGGAGATCAAGGTCCTGATCGGCTCCGGCTCGGCCGACATCTTCTACGTCTCCGGCGTGAACCTCTCCGCGGACCTGGAGTACTTCAAGGAGCTCGGCGTGAACATCGTCGAGCCGCCGAAGAAGGCGCTCGCGGCGAGCGGCGGCTGGTTCGAGAACCTGAGCTGGGAGAACGTCGACACCTACGACGCGGACATCATCATGCTCGACAACCGCACGGGCACGCTCCAGAACGCCGACCTGAAGAAGGCGAAGCCGACCTGGGCCAAGCTGCCCGCGGTCAAGGCCGGCCAGGTCATCCCCCGCGTGACCGAGCCGATCTACTCCTACGACAAGTGCGCGCCGATCCTCGAGGACCTGGCCAAGGCGATCGAGAACGCGAAGAAGGTCAGCTGACCCCGGGGGGTGTCCGGCGGGTCCCGCCGGAC